>DATGXB010000001.1:0-22224 GCA_035299225.1 Nostocaceae cyanobacterium
GTATAACCCTTACTATGCTTGGGTTTGAGCCAAAAAATTATTGAAATTGTTTTTATTAAGGTATTAGAACCTGTAATCTAGACGGTGCAAAGTTTTTAGAGCTTTTGCTGCTGGAAATACCATAAGGGGAACGATAGAACCTTAAAAATTCAGAGCAACTTAAAAATAATCTTACACATAAAGATTATCTAATAGATATTTTGCAGAATCATAAGAAAGAATTGACTAATAACTATGCAGCAGGTAATATTTTAAATTTATTATTGAAACTCAAATTAAAAGATGATTTTAGCTATTTTGATCTATCTGGAATTTCTATTTGGAATGCTGATTTACAAGATGCCAATTTAACAGGAGTAGATTTCTCTAACTCTGATCTGAAAAAATCCAGCTTATATGAACCGTTAGGTTGTATTCATTCTATTGCCTTTAATAAAAATGGTAGTTTATTTGCCACAGGAGATGCTCATGGCTTAATTCGAGTTCATGATACCAACAGTTTTGAACTATGTGAAATTTTGAATAACGACAAGGGAAACCAAATTTGGTCGGTTACTTTTAGTGCAATAACTTATAAAACACAAGATAATCAATGTTCTTATTTGTTGGCATCTGGAGGAGAAGATGGTAGGGTTAAATTCTTCCAGATTTTTATTGATAGTTCATCTAATAAGATTAAAATTATAAATAAAACTACGAATATTCATACCAATCCTAATGATAGACGTATATTATCAGTAGCATTTAGTCCTAATGGAAAGATTTTTGCAAATGGAGGAGATGGAGATAACTCAATAAAATTATTAAAAATTAAGGAGAATAATGGAACTTTCACGTTTAAGCCGATTCCGAATGGAGAGTTAGCTGTTAAAGATGTGTCTTGCATGACTTTTATTGATGATAACTGTATTGCTAGCGGTAACCAGAATGGAGATATCAACCTTTCGTTCATAGGTCGGACTAAAAAACTGCTAAATTTTAAAGCACATACAGGAGTAGTGCGTTGTATTGCATATAATAAAAAAAGGAAAATTCTAGCTAGTGGAGGTGAAGATGGCAATGTAAAATTTTTCTCTATTACCAGTCAAAATATTGCTTTAATGTCTATCGAGTTGCCAAGAGTTAGTCAGGTACGAACACTAGCATTTAGTGAGGATGGGAATTATCTTGCTGCTGGAATTATAGATAATAACAATAAACAAGGAAAGAGCGAACATAAGATTAAGTTGTGGAAGTATGACGAGACAAAACAACAATGGAAGTTTAAGCACCACTTGGATCAAGAAGGTCATGATCATTTGATTAGAAGTATAGCATTTTGTCCTGATTCTAACCAACCTCAACTTTTGATAAGCGGTGGTGATGGTCGCACTGTCAAATTTTGGGATATCGAAATCCCAAAAAGTCAACAGACATTAAGAGGTTATGCTAATCGTATCTGGTCAGTAGCAATTAGTAGAGATGGTAAAACTTTTGCCTGTGGAGGTGAAGACAATAAAATTCGTCTTTGGAAATACGATGATCGCACACATATTCCCATTCAGATCCTCTCCAAACATGAGGATTGGGTTTGGTCAGTAGCATTTAAGCCAGAATCTGATATTTTAGCTAGTGCTGGTGAAGACAAGATGATTGTTCTTTGGCGGCTAAAAAAAGACAAAGGGACTTGGGAAGAAATTAGTGAGTTAAAAGGACACGATAAACGCGTTCGATGTGTTGCTTTTCATCCCACAGAAAATATTTTAGCTAGTGCGGGCAATGACAACAAAGTTATTTTATGGAATATAGAAAACTTGATTAATTCTTCCACAGAAAATATTTCACCTAGTGCAGATAATGACAACAAAGATATTAATCATTCTGTAATAGAAAAATTTAAGCAACACAAAGGCAGAGTCCTATCCCTAGCTTTTAGTCCATCTGGTGATTACCTGGCTAGTAGCAGCCGTGATAAAACCATTTGTCTATATTACTGTGATCGCAATGATCGGAAGAAATGGGTAAGTGATAAGAGGAGCGACAATCAAAACGATTACAAACATCAAGACCAAGTTCATAGCATTGCTTTTAGTTCCAAGAGCGAGCACTTGGTTAGCGGAGGTTTTGATAAAAAACTGATATTGTGGGAGATTAATATTGATGAAAATAATGCTAAACCTTCTCTCAAGTATATCAAAGATTGGGAAGAAGAACAAAAAATACTTGTTGTTGCTTTTCATCCTGAAAGAAAAATTATTGCTAGTGCGGGAGATAGACACTTTATTACGTTATGGGATATAGAAAAGATAGATGATATAAGAGTCATCAAGAAACTAAAAGGACATAAACGTGCTGTAGAGTCCATAGTATTTAGCCCTGATGGCAAGAGGCTTATTAGCTGTAGCCAGGATCAGACTATCAAGTTCTGGGATATAGATGGAAACATTAATATCAGTGTTCATACTATAGAACTTGGAAAACCATATCAAGATATGAATATTTCTGGCGTTAAAAATTTAGCAGAATCACAAATATCCGCATTATTAGAATTGGGAGCTTTCCGGCAAGAATTTAAAAATTATTGATGTTTGAATAAATTGGCATTCAACAATTTAGCTTTATCCTGCCAAAAATCCAAAATGCCGCAAACCTTCCTCAATTCCAGCAGCAAATTTAGCTTTTGCTAAGTAACGCTTAGGGTTTGGGTTTGCGTTGTGCCATTCTAATAATTCTTGTTTGGCATTACCAACAATAATACCTTTTTCTTTTCTGTCGGCAAACAAAGCTATATCATTACCAGAGTCGCCACAAGCAACAGTTTTTTCTACATCTATTTCTAGAATATCGCGGATAAAATTCATTGCCATACCTTTATTGGCCTTACGTGGTAGAATATCTAAATCTTTACCACCGCTATATATAACTTGAATATCTAATTTTTGCTCTAGTAAAGAATGCTCCAGTTCTGGTACAACTTTTACAGCAATTTTTTCTTCTAGTAAATAACTAACTTTAAAGGGTCTTTGCTCACTTTCTGGCTGGGGTATTAATTCAGTAAAAGCCGCAGATATTTTTACAACCAAGTCTCTATCCCAAGCTTCAGAGAGATTATCTGACCATTTAGAATTTAGAGTTAAGTTATTTTGATCATCATCTTGATAGTTATCGTAAATTTCTGTACCTACAGCGCAAACAAGAATATTTGGCTTTAAAAGTTCTTTTTGTTTTACTTTTTGCTGTTTGATAAGTTGTTGATAAAGATAAAGCGATCGCCCAGTGGAGTACACAATCTTTGTATCATGCTGCTGACGGTGCAGTTCTAGCCTTTGATTTAGTTGTGCCATTGCCTGGTCATCACCCACCAGGGTAGAGTCTAAATCTGTAATAAAAAGAAACTGTGTCACACTATACCTCTTCAAAAACTCACAAATGTGGGTAATTATGCAAAATTGATGATATCATAATTTGAGAAAATTAGAAATCAGTAACCCAGACTTTTCACCAAGATGCTCAAAGCCTTATCAATATTTCGGACAATTTTTAGAACGAAGCCACAAAGCTTACAGCGTATGGAGTCTAGGAAATGTCGAATTAAATGCAACTCAGGTGTAGACCTAACTTTGATTTAATTATGGTTGGTAACTCAAAGCCCTAGAGGATAAGCGATACAGCCCCCGAAAAAGTGTGCGAACCATTGCTTATAAAATCTCGATTCTAGATTTTCACGAAAAAGACAAAAAATCATAGGCGATCGCCCCTCCCATTCCTGAGACATCTTTACCCCCCAATTTGCGACATGGTGCGGGTATAATTGCCATTAGCGCCTGTTTCACGTTGTTTAAAGTTAATTTCTGGTTTGATGTTTAATAATTCTGCTACTTGATTTTGTAATTCTTTTGTACTAACTCCAGCCCGTAAAGCGGATTTTAAATCTATTTGTCCCGCTTCATTTAATAAGCAAGGTCTTAACCAACCATCAGCAGAGAGACGCATCCGATTACAGCGATCGCAAAAACACTCGGACATTTGACTAATAAAACCTAATGTACCCTTTGCACCGGGAATTTGAAACACATCCGCAGGCCCGTTACCGCAAACTTGGGATGTTGTTAAACCGTATTTTTGGCGAATTTGTTGACGTAAATCCTCTGAAGCAATCCAACCGCGATCGCTAAATAATTCACCATTGCCAATCGGCATAAATTCAATAAAGCGGACGTGCCAACTTTTCTCAATGGTTAAAGCGGCTAAATCGAGAATTTCATGATCATTGACCCCCGGAATTACTACCACATTCAACTTTAAAGGGTCAAATCCCACGCTATAAGCGGCTTGAATGCCATTCCAAACCTGTTGCCATCTTTTTTGACCTTGAGCGCCGATAACTTGTTCAAAGGTGTCTGGGTCGAGGGAATCAAGACTAATATTAATCCGGTTTAAACCCGCATCATATAAACTTTGGGCTAGGGGTGCGAGTAAAAAGCCGTTGGTAGTCATGGATAAATCTTTGGTTTGAGGGAGAGAGGCAATATTTTTGACAATCTCCACCACCCCCGGACGGAGTAAGGGTTCTCCCCCTGTGAGACGAAACCGGGTAAAACCTACAGGGATAAAGACTTCTTGAATTAAAGTGAGAAGTTCTTCATTAGTTAATAATTGCTGTTTGAGGATGTAGTTTAATTCTGCTCCCTCCGGCATACAATAGAGACACCGAAAATTACAGCGATCAATTAAACTAATACGGAGGTAATCTACCTGGTTCATGTTCTGGATAGAAAAACATGGGACTGATTTCTAACTTCTAGGGTAACAGATAAAGGTAAAGAAACGTGATTTGTCAATATTCCTCTCAAATCATATTATAGGGTTACATCTATCAAATCATTTTGGGCAAGTTGATGAATACTAATGTTTTACTGGTGATTATCATTGTTTTAATGACTTTAGGTTTTGTAGTGCAATTAATCACCTTAGCAGCCATTGCTATGCTGCCGGAAAATTTTATCAAGTCCGTTTTAGGTATGGCTGGAGAAGACGAGGAAACTGAGGAAGATAAAATTGAAAGAGATATTTTAGATGTGGAGGCTTTAGGTTTTGGCAAATCCAAAAAATCTAAATCTTCCAGAGCAAGTACTTCAAAAAAGAATACTAAAAAATCTACAAATGACAATGAAACTACTACTAATGCTGAAGATGTCAAACCATTAAGCCAATACATAGAATCAGAGAAATCACGATTATTGGAATAAATGTTTTATAGTTGGTTTTGCTCTTGAGCAAATTTCATTATATAGAAAACCGCCAGCCAATCTAGTGCAAGAAGGCAGGAGGCAGGAGGTAAGAAGGTTGATTTAAATGGTTTTTAATAAGGTTTTGGTGGTTAGTTATTTCCGCCATGCTGCACTAGAATTTTAGATTTAAGTTTCTGATTTCATGATAATTAAATATACATACAGCATATTTCAGGTAAATGAGGTACAAATTTTGGGAACAAAGCCTTATGTGAAGAGACTTTTACCCCTGTTCCCTGTTCCCTGTTCCCTGTTCCCTGCTGTAATTAAAAACTGTAACCAGTTGGTGAGATTTAGGAGAATACAATGGCTTGGACTAAAGTTTTAGGGGCTGATGCCCTGGCTGTGGGTGCGCGACAAGTGGTAAAAGTGGGTAGTCGGAATATTTTGCTGATTAACCACGAAAATCAACTTTATGCGGTGGATAATGTTTGTCCGCATTTAAAACTACCTTTGAAAAAGGGCAAAATTGAAAACGGAGGGTTAGTTTGTCCGTTTCACCGTAGTTCGTTTGACCTGGGTACAGGTGAAGTAAAAGTTTGGTGTCCGTGGCCGCCGGTGGTGGGTAAGGCATTATCTATGGTTTCTCCGGCTAAAACCTTGCCAGTATTTCCGGTCAAAGTGGAAGAGGGTAGTATTTTAGTTGATGTACCAGCAGAATCATAGTTAGTTTAGTAGATAGCGATCGCACATTCTGCTTTTAGATTTTAAACTAAACTAGATGGCGATCGCTTGCACATCAACAAATATTCCCTATGTCTGAACAACAAGACCCCATCAGGCAAAAAATTAAGCAACTTGCTAACGCTTCCCTAGATAATCCTAGCGCTTGGTTTGAAACATTTTATGCAGAATCCCAAGGTGACACCTCACAAATTCCTTGGGCTAAATTAACCGCACATCCCTATCTACAAGACTGGTTAAATACTCACACTCCCAAAAAAGAACAACCAACCGCGTTAATTATCGGTTGTGGTTTGGGTGATGATGCAGAAGCTTTTGCACAGAAAGGATATCAAGTTACAGCTTTTGATATTTCTCCTACCGCTATTAATTGGTGTCAACAAAGATTTCCTGACTCTAAAGTAAATTATGTTGTTGCTGACTTATTAGCAACTCCCCCCGCATGGCATCAAGCTTTTGATTTAGTTTATGAATGTCGCACTATTCAAGGCTTACCTATCAATATCCGTTCTCAAGTAACTCAAGCGGTAGCTGATTTAGTAGCAGTTGAGGGAATATTATTAGTAATTTCCAGTTTTCGGGAAAATGAAGCCGAAACCGACGGACCCCCCTGGCGTTTATCAGCATCCGAATTTGCCCAATTTACCCAATTAGGACTAACAGAAATCTCTCGCTTACCCTTTGCATTAGGTGATGTGCCACATTTACGGGTAGAATTTCAAAACTCACCTGTGAAATAAAGCTACAAATTGTTACTTAACTAATTTTTTTCTGAATAGTCCAATTTCGTAGGGTGCGTTAACGGAGTGTAACGCACCATCCCAGAACAATACAATTTCTTTTCCCCAAAAGCTACAAATTGTTACTTTTGGATTCGGTAATTAATTGTTGCGTAATAATTAAGATAGCACCTCAGATTATTGTCTGATGACAGCCGGAGGTGAGAAAAATGACAGAGAATTACCTTCTTACCAATGATACTATATATCTATTGGTAAAAATTTCCGTGATAGTTTTGGCTTTGTTACTTTGGTTTGCGGTTACAGCTGCACCAGTGGTTTAACAAACCCTAATTATCAGTTTGTTATTTGGGGACACAGCTATATAGTGTCCCTATCCTGTATGGCTATTAATGTGAAAATTAATGCTGAGATGGGATGAATTTTACGAGAAGCGATCGCATCGTACCATGAATGAAGCTAGGGCGATCTTTAATTGGCCAAAATATCAAGTATCTTTTGTGTCTACTAGACTTTAACTAATAAGTATTGCATTGGTATCAACCTCCTTTGAGGTAAATCAAGTTTCACCTAAAAATTAACTCGCGTGTTCCCAGTCACTTAGTAATTCCCGTTGTTGTTGTTTTGGCTTACCTTTCCGAAGTGGTACTTTAGGCGTGCCAATATTTACACCAGGAACAGAATTTTTTCTCTTTTTGTCAGATTTGGTTGGTTGTGTATCAGTCATGGCTAAATACCAGATAAATGAGTGATAGTGAAGTTATAAACAATCCTGAATGATATTTGAGTAACACTTGAGGTTTAAAATCATTCCCCAAGAATCAACTATCAAATCAAATAGGACTACTATATATATCATCCATCTTTTTTGACTATATTCAGGAAAAAAACTTTAGTTTTTCTTCAAAATTTTCTAATTTTTAGATTTGGTTTATTTTGTCGGCTGGACGACAGAAAAACCCCGTTTTGTTGATGGGAACTTAGCTAACTCTACTTGAAAATTAATCCTATCAGTCATTTCACCACTTCTCGCTTCTAAAGTCCAATTACCAGGACGTAAAGGCCAAAACATCACATTAGCTGATAAAGTCCCTAAACTCTCGCCATTTAGCCATAACTCTATCGGTTCAGTCAAGTTTCCTGCAACTTTAAATTCTAATTTTTGTTCTGTATCTATCCCCGGATAGATAACAAATAAATCCCCTTGATGTGGTGAGAGAATTTTCAACTTACCATCAATAAAACTCGATGGTTGCTGTCTGGCTAACCATTCATCATAGTCAGAAGATAAAGAGAATTTTTCTGGCTGTTCATAACTGATTTGATCTTCTGGATAGAAATATTCTTGCACTACTGAATGACAATCAGGTGTAGGTTTTAACCCAGAAATGGCACAAATAGGTAATTTAACTAAAGGTGCAGGAGGGGGAAAAGGTGCGGGGGTTTTTTGTTCATGCAGATGTAACATAATCCGATTCCACAGAGGTGCAGCCCCAGTCACACCAGACACTTGACGCATTGGTTCACCATTGAAATTCCCTACCCAAGTCGCCACAGTATAATCGGTAGAAAAGCCCACCGTCCAAGTATCGCGGAAATTAGAAGAAGTGCCAGTTTTTACAGCCGTAGGGAAAGGCAAATCTAACACCGAGTCTACACCAAAAGCCGCAGCCCGAGCAAAGCGATCGCTCAACATATCCACAACCAACCGCCAAACCTCACCCTTCCCCAGCCTTTTACCATCCCCAGAAACATCAGCAACATCCCCCAAAACCGTTACTAAAGGCGTATTTTCCCCCATTCTGGCCATAGTTACATAAGCCTTAGCCAACTCCCACAAACTCACCTCACCACTACCCAAAGTCAACCCCAAACCATAAAACTCTGCACTTTGCTGAAGACTACTAAACCCCAACTCCCGCAAACGCTGTAAAAAATTCTCTACCCCCACCTGTTCCAAAACCCGCACCGCAGGTACATTCAAAGAGTTAGCCAAAGCTATCCGCACCCGCACAGGTCCCAGAAAACTCTCAGAAAAATCCGTCGGACTGTAAAGTTTTGCCCCCGGAATCGCATAATGAGTAGGAACATCAGCCAAAATCGAATTTGGGCGAATCACACCCCTTTCCAACCCCAACTCATACACAAACGGCTTTAAAGTCGAACCCGGTTGACGCAAAGCCTGTACACCATCATTCCTTCCCAACCTCACCTCATTAAAATAATCAGGCGAACCCACATAAGCCAAAACTTCCCCAGACCGATTATCAATAACAATAGCAGCCCCATCATGCACATTATGACTACCTAAAGAAGCAATTACCCGTTTTACCTGTGCTTCGACAAACTGCTGCAAAGGTCTGTCTATAGTCGTCCGTAAAGGAGAAGAAACCAATTTTTGCCCTTTTTCCTTATCGCTTAGGGTTTCTTGAGAAGCCAACCAAAACAAAAAATGAGGTGCAGCAATAATACCTTTTGGCCGAGACTGGAACACTACCTTTTCCGTATATGCACGTTCAGCCACTTCCTGCGTTATGTATCCATCCTTAACCATTTGTCCCAACACATATTTCTGCCTTTTTTTCAACCTGTCCCAATGTTGAAACGGATTAAAATAAGTAGGATTATTAGGAATAGCCGCCAACAGCGCAGCCTGGGCCAGATTTAACTCACTCGCAGGAATAGAAAAATAAATCTGCGTTGCTGCCTCCACACCATAAATATTTCCCCCCATCGGCAAACGATTAACATAAGCAGACAAAATCTCATCCTTACTCATTCCCGCAACCAACCGCCAAGATAACCAAATCTCCTGCAACTTACCGAAAAAAGTCCGGGGAGATTGGTCTAACATTCGTGCCAACTGCATAGTAATAGTAGAAGCACCAGAAACAACCTTTTTATAATGAATTGCTTCCTTAATAGCCCGAACAATAGCCTTTAAATCTAACGCCCCATGCTGATAAAAACCCCCATCTTCCGCCGCTAAAATCGCCTGAATAAACTGCGGTGCAACTTGATTTAATGGTATAACTGCCGTATGTTCTTGGTCACGAGTTAGCAAAGTTCCCAACGGTAAACCATTCCGGTCTGTAAACTGCATTGCCAACTGACTTTGGGCAATATCCTCAGCATAAATAGGCGCAAAATAAGGAAGTAACCGCACCACCAAACCCAGCACCAAAACCCCAATTATACATTTACTAATTTTCCGATTCAGCTGATGCTTAACCTTATGCAAAAATCTCCTCATCAGCGAACCCTCATCTAAAAATTTATCATCCCTCGTTCCTAGTGCAAGAAGGCAGGAGGCAGGAGGCAGGAGGCAGGAGGTAAGAAGGTTGATTTGACTGGCGTTTGAGCCTTATTTCATTGGATAATTATTTTCGCCATACTGCACTAATCTCTGACTAGGAATGCCATAATAGAGGCTCTGCATCTAACTATATCAAAAAATATTACTTTTAATTATTAATTCTCATTAAAAATAACAAACTACCATGAAATAAATCTACACATATCTTAAACATTAAGAAATGTATCTAAATTGGAAAATCAAGCCGCCAGATTAGTTATTTGTTAACATGAGAGGCATTATTCACTATATATATTGATTTTATTCAACATGATACTTAGAACTTTTCTACAATTTTTATTGACAACCATCTTGATATTAACCATAACTGGTTGTAATTTTCTTAGTGTTAATCCTGGTAAAGAAAAATTACCCAGCGTTGCAGTTCTTCCCCTTCCCAATTTACCAGACTGGATTGAACAAATTAGCCCAGTAGGAGATGCTAAAAATCTCAACCAAATTCTTATAATTTTTCAAGAACCTTTAATTCCTATAGAAAAGCTTGATAGTCTAGAACAACAAAATTTATTAACTAAATTTACACTTTGGCCTCCCTTGCCTGGAAAATTCCGCTTTTTAACTCCCCGGATGGTAGGCTTTCAAACAGACCAAGCACTACCCAAAGCCACAAGATTTAAAGTTACTCTTCAAGCTGGATTAAACGACTTAAAAAATCATCGTTTAAATAAAGATTTAGCTTGGACATTTAGCACAGAACCAATTGAAATTAATAATTTACCAGGTGTTAACCCTATTGAGAAAGCCGAATTACAACCAGTTGATTTACAACCTCAATTACAGTTTACTTCTAACCAAGAATTAGACATAGAATCATTACAAAGACATTTACAACTAATTCCCGAAGGTAAAAAGCAAGGCATAAATTTTAGAGTTGAACTAGCTAAATCAGAACAAAAAGAAAACTTAGATCCTTTAGAAAAATTTGACCCTTCCGCCAAAAATTGGGTTTATAATATTACACCAGATCAACAACTTGATAAAGCCACAACTTACAACTTAAAATTTTCTCCTGGTATCCTTCCAACTTACGGTAATTTAGCCAGTACAAAAGAATTTAATAGTAAATTAGCAACTTATTCTCCCTTAGCATTTCAAGGCATAAGATTTTATGGACAACCAGACACAGGAGGAACTTATGGCAGATTTATTAAAGGTAGCCCTCAGCTAGAATTTAATAATATTATTTTGCCAGATTCAGCTAAAGAAAATATTACCATTAACCCCCAGCCAAAAAATATTGATAAACTTTTACAAATTTATGAAAATGATAAAATAGTTATTATTAATCCTTATGCCCTAGAACCAGCAACAACCTATACAATAAATATTGGTAGAAATCTCAAAGACCAATTTGGGCAAACATTAGGTAAACCCATATCAATTAAATATGAAACTGGGAATTTAGCCGCCGATATTTGGGCACCATCAGATTTTTATATTTTTCCTACAGGTAAAGATTTACAATTAAATATTAATACCCTAAATTTACCAGAAAGAAAATATCAAGCCGCTTTTACTTCAGTTAAACCTCTAGATTTAGTTTATGCCAGAACTGCTAATGATTTATTATCTCAACCCGAAAAATGGCAGAGTTTTAAAGTTTCAGGAAAACAGAATCAAGATGTTAATTTAGCTGTTCCCATTCGAGATAAATTAACAGCTAAAACGGGAATGTTAGCTTATGGAATAAAAGCCAAAACCAATAAATATCAAGAAAATGGTAAACAAGTTTGGCAAGAACCCACAAATTACGGCATAGTACAATTAACCAATTTAGGTGTATTTAGTCAATGGTTTCCTGAAATGGGATTGATTCGTGTTCATCATCTCAATGATGGTTCACCGGTGAGTAATGCTAAAATAGAAATATATCAATCTAAATTAAGTGCTAAATCTCGTCCCGCACCTCTAGCTTGTAGCACAGGAAAAACAGATAAAAACGGGATTTTAAAACTTGACAAACAAGATTTACAATCATGTTATACTAAGGAAAAAAATAATAATATTATTTCACCAGAGTTATTAGTAATTGCTAGAGAAAATCAAGATTGGGCATTTGCTAGAACAGAAGAATATAGCGGTGTATTTGGTTATGGTATTGATGCTGGTTGGCCAAATAATGCAGCAGTATCACGGGGGGTAATTTTTTCTGACCGGCAATTATATCAACCAGGAGAAAAAGCTTGGTTGACTGGTTTTGCTGGTTATTTAAAACAAGGAAAGATTCAACCAGACCAAAATGCTAATTATCAACTTACTTTAATTAGTCCTGATGGAAAACAAACTGATTTGGGGAAAAAATCTACAAATGAATTTGGTACAATTAGCTTAGAACTAACCCTAGATCAAAATCGGGGTTTAGGCTATTATACCATTACCGCTAAAGGGGAAAATGGGCGGGAAATTTCTGGTGAATTTCGGGTTGCAGAATTTAAACCGCCTAACTTTAAAGTTGCTGTTGATGTCAATAAAGAATTTGCTTTTATTGGGGACAGAGTAGAAGCAAAAGTAGATAGTAATTATTTATTTGGTTCTCCCGTAGCCGGGGGAGAAGTTAAATATTTTGTCACTCGTCAAACAATTAATTTTATTCCTCAAGGTTGGGAAGAATTTAGTTTTGGTAGACAATGGTTTTGGCCAGAAGAAAGCCCTTCTGTACCTAATGATGTTTTACAAACTAATAATAAACTAGATGCAAATGGTAAAAGTCAGCAAACAGTAAATATTGCTAAAGATTTACCTTACCCTATGACTTATCGGGTTGATGTACAAGTAGCAGATGTGTCTAATTTATCTGTGGCTAATTCCCAAACTTTTACCGCTTTACCTAGTAACCGCTTAATTGGGTTAAAAAGTAATTTTGTTGCTAAAGCTAACCAAGATTTTCCGGTAGAATTTATCGTTACCAACCCCCAAGGAAAACTATTAGAAAACCAACCCATAACAATAGAGTTACAACAAATGAAATATAGCAGTGTTACTCAAGTTGTAGAAGGTAGTAACACTGCTAAAAATCAAGTTGAATATAAAACAGTTTCCCAAACAGAGTTAAATTCTGGTAACAGTCCGCAAGTCTTTAATTTCAAAGCTTATGAGTCTGGTACTTATCGCATCCGGGCTAAATTTCGGGATAACTTTGATGAAGTAAATGCTAGTGATTTACAAATCTGGGTGACAGGTGAAAATGCTGTATATTGGGGAGAAGAAGATAAAAATCGGTTAGAAATTAAGTTAAATAAGCAGGAGTTTAAACTGGGGGAAATTGCAACGGCTTTGATACAATCTCCTTATGCAGAAGGAGAAGTTTATTTTGCAGTTATTAAAGATAAACCTCTTTATGAAAAAACTGTAAAAATTAAAGGAGGTGCGCCCCAAATTCAGTTTACTGTCACTCCAGAAATGTTGCCAAATGCAGCAGTAGAAGCGGTTTTAGTCAGACAAGGTAAACCACTCAACCAAGTAGAAACGGAGAATTTAGAAAATTTAATGCGGGTGGGTTTTGCACCTTTTAAAGTGAATTTAGCTGAAAAATATTTACAAGTTCAGGTTAAACCAACACAAACTAATTTAGCACCAGGAGAAGAGGAAACTGTAGAATTAATATTAACAGATAACCAAGGAAAACCCACCGTAGGACAATTTACTGTGATGGTGGTAAATGAAGCAGTATTACAACTTTCTGGTTATCGTCCCCCAAATTTAGTAGATACAGTTTACGCAGAACAACCAATTTATACCCGTTTTAGTGATAACCGTCCTGATGTGAAATTAGCGCAAGCAACGATGGCTAAACCCAAAGGATGGGGTTATGATGGCGGTTTATCGAGTGGGTTAGCTAATACCCGTATTCGTACTAATTTCCAAGCTTTAGCCTACTATAATGGTGCAGTTTTAACCGATAGTCAAGGAAAAGTTACTGTTAAGTTTAAATTACCTGATGACTTAACTACATGGCGGATAATGGTTGTTGCTGCTGATAAAAATTTGCGTTTTGGTAACGGTGAAGCGACATTAATCACAACGAAACCATTACTAACTAATGCTATTTTGCCACAATTTGCGAGAAGTGGCGATCGCATCTTTGCAGGTGTATCCATCACCAACACCACCGGCAACACCGGAAACCTCAACATTACCGGAAAATTAACCGGTTCACTACAATTTGCAGAAAATAAATCAGGATGTAACCAAAATCAATGTAACATCTCTGTACAAACCGAAACAACAACCCAAGCTTATCGCTTCCCCGTGACAGTGGGAAATATCGCTAACAGCAAAATTCAATTTACCACCCAACTAAACCAAACAGCAGACGCTTTTGAAGTACCTTTAGAAATTAAACCTTTAGAAATTACAGAACAAGTTGTAGAAACAGGAGTCACAGAAAAAGAAATCAAAATCCCTTTAAATATAGATCAAAATATCGTCTCTGATGCAGGCGGTTTAAATATTCAATTAGCCAGTAGTTTAATTCCCGAAATTACCGCACCCGCCAAACAAGTATTAACAGATAACGATTTACCCTTTGCAGAAACCGCAGCCAGTGAACTTTTAATAGCCGCAAGTTTGCAAACTCTCACCACCAAATATAATCAAACTTTCACCGAATTTAACCCCCAACAACAAGCAACCCAAGCCATTAACCAATTACAAAAACTGCAACTTTCCGATAATGGTTTTGCGGCTTTCCCCAACCAACCAAAATCAGATCCTTGGGTTTCCGTTTATGCAACGGAAGCATTAGTAAAAGCTAATCAAGTATTCCCCAATTTAGTCAAACCAGAAATGTTAAATCGCCTGAAAAGCTATTTACAAACAGTCTTGGCTAACCCTGGACAATATGAATTTTGCAACCAAAAACAGTGTAAATCTCAACTACAGTTAAACGCCTTAAACGCCTTAGCACAATTAGGAGATAAACGCAATAGTTTCTTAGGAGATATCTATCAACAAAAAGATAAATTTGACTTAGTTACTCAAATCAAACTCGCCAGATATTTAACTCAATTTCCCGAATGGGAAGACGAAGCGCAACTTATTCGCAGCGACTTACAAAAAAATATCTATCAAACCGGACGCAGCGCAGTTATTAATATTCCTAGTCGTTGGGACTGGCTAAATTCAAATACCACCATTCAAGCCCAAGCATTACGTTTATTTATTACCCAACCAAGCAAACCGGAATTGTTAGATAAATTATTCCAAAGTTTATTAAGTTTACGCAGAAATGGAACATGGTTAAATACTTATGATAACGCCCAAGCCTTAACAGCCTTAGTTGAATATAGCCAACTCCAACCCACACCCCCGAATTTTTACACTTCTGTAAAATTAGCGGGTAAAAAGTTGGGTGAAAACCGATTTCAAGGTTATCAAAATCCAAATTTACACTTAAATTTAGCCATTGATAAATTACCCAAAGGTAAGCATGATTTAGTTTTGCAAAAGAATGGAAAAGGCAAATTACACTATTTAATCAGTTACAATTATCGCTTAAATGGGATTCAGTCAGGAAGATTTAACGGCTTAAGAATTACACGGGAAATTAGCAAAGTTAATGAAGATAAAATTTTAAATAAAACCGGAATGTACGCCGTTGATAAACCATTGACATTAAAACCGGGAGAAGTATTTGATATTGGTTTAGAAATTATTACAGATCATCCTGTAGATCATGTAATTATTAAAGACCCCTTACCCGCCGGTTTTGAAGCTATAGATAAAAGTTTTCAAACTGCTACAGCCGCATTACAAGCTAAAGCCGACAACTGGGAATTAGGATATAGAACAATATATAAAGATAAAATTGTGGCTTATGCTGATCATTTAGAACCGGGAGTTTACAATTTACATTATTTAGTCCGTTCCGTTACTCCTGGTACATTCCTTTGGCCAGGTTCACAGGTGTATTTACAATATGCACCGGAAGAGTTTGGACGTAGTGCAGATGTTAAATTAGTTTTGGAAGATTAGGAATAATCATAAATTTGCCTAAATCAAGTAATAATTTATTTAGATAATTTTTGATGAGGTAGTCAAATGAAATCTAGTAACGCTGAATTATTAGCCCAACTTACAGAACTAACAAAAGATTTAGAATTTCCTGTTAGTTGTTCAGATTATTCTATCAACCCCTTTATCTGGGAAGTTGAGGAAAGAGGGGAATTAAATATAGAAAATTTACTCAAAACGGAAACCCCTAATTTCTCAGAATACAGTGCAGGCGGAATAATAATGCGTACAGGGAATTTAGAAGAATATTTACAATATCTTTTATCGGAAGCTGAAAAACGTAGTTCAGAAATAAGGGAAAAATATCAAACATTAATTAATATCTTACAAACCAATTTAACCAATTTAGAATTACTCAAAATTCGGACATTACACGACCCAAAAGACAATTTTCATATAATTGTCGGTATGACTTCATCAGGGGAATGGGTGGGTATTTCTCCGAATATTCCGGCGGATGCTGAGGACTGCGACCAAATGGGGATATACAATACAGAAAGAATTTTACTCCCGGAATATGAACCCCAAACAGAAGTTACAATTAATTTGGTAAATAGATTAAAACCAATTTTAGAAGATTTAGAATTTTATGAACCGGAAATTTTTGGTTTTTATACCGACCAAGGTTGGACGATAAGAGTAGGTGAAACTAGAGAATTGATGATACATGGTTTATTAGATGCTATTGATTTTGTGAGAACTTTTCCTTTAGTTAAATTTTTTCATGAAGAAGAATATTATGAGGATGAAATAGAAGATGCTAGAGTTTATCAAGTTTTAGATGAGTTTTTAGAGGAAAATATTTCTAATTTACGTACTTATATGGTGGGGATGACTGTTTCTTATGTGTTTTATATAATTGGTCAAACTCCTTCTGGTGACTGGGCTGGTGTGACTTCGTTAGCAGCTTGGGCTTGATTTTTAATAAATTAGCCCTGAAATCAATTTCGGGCTTAAAGCTAAAGTCATCTGAAGATGACTAAAATTAAATTTTTTATATGTTTTAACGGGTTTCAGTTTAAAGCCGGAAATCTAGTTCCCGGCTGGTTGAGACTATTGCAAAATTGACTTTTACATTAGCTAGATTTTTCTTCTAACACCTGTAAAAGTTGGTGAATTTCTTCGGCGGTGTTGTAATGGACTAAACCGATGCGGAGGAAACCGCCGGAAGCTTCTACGCCTAGTCTTTCTGTTAATTCTATGGCGTAAAAGTTGCCGTGCCAAGCGAAAATTCCGCGATCGCCTAAAATCTTCGCTAGTTGGGCAGGACTGTATCTATCCATACGCAGTGACACCGTAGGAGTACGCCAAGCAAATTGGTTAAAATCGGTGATACCGTAAACTTTTACCCCCGGAATGGCTAACAAACCGGAAATTAGCTTTTTACTTAGTTCTCGTTCATATTGTTGAATTGTGGTCATGGCTGCCAATAATGCGGCACGACGGCTATGATAGGCTGACGCTATGGTGTGGTTGGGTTGTTCGGGTGCGACTAGAAAACGCGGACATTGAAAGGTGGTTAACCCTTCTTTATCAGCCGCCATTAACGCGCTTAATAATTCACTATCTAAAGTTGGGGAAACATGACAACCCAATTTAGCCAAATAATTAATAGCAGCTATCAATCCCGCTAAACTTTCATGGCTGAGTGTTCCCGTTTCCCAACGTGCGGGTATTTCTTCCGTTGCAGGTTTTAATTTATAAGGTTGAAACCGGGCTAAATGTTCTCGTTTTCCGTATAAAATGCCCAAATGAGGAGCAAAAAATTTATAAGCGGAACAAGCGAGAAAATCACAGTTTAAAGCGTGTACATTTATCGGTGCATGGGGGGCATAATGAACGGCATCAACATAAACTAAAGCACCCACAGAATGGGCTAAGTTAACAATAGTTGCAATATCGTTAATTGTGCCTACAGAATTAGAAGCATAACATACTGCGACTAATTTAGTTTTAGAATTTAGCTGTTTTTCTAAGTCTTGAATATTGAGAGTACAGTCTTCTAAATTAATATCAATTACCCGAATTATAACGCCTTTTTCCTGTAAAGCATACCAGGGAGAAACGTTAGCCGCATGGTCTAAACGAGTAACTAAAACTTCATCACCAGGCTGTAATTCTCTACCAATAGCACGACTAACCGCAAAAGTTAAGCTAGTCATGTTAGCGCCAAATACCACTTCATCAGGATCACAACCCAAAAAATCAGCGATCGCAGCTCGGGCTGAATTAATTATCGCATCAGTCCGCGCACTGGTGGCAAAATACCCATGAACATTAGCATTTGACCGCACTAAATAATCACTAATAGCATCTAAAACCCCACCCGGAACTTGAGTTCCCCCAGGGCCATCAAAAAAAATTGCTGGTTGACCATTAACAGTTTGTGTGAGTGCCGGAAACTGTCCCCGAATCCATTTTAAATCTAAAACTTCCATAAAAAACTTGCCTGATATTGATAGAAATTAATGCAAAACGCCAAAATAGTTTATCAATGTTCTCAGCTACAAAACTTGTTTGAGGCTGCATTATACTGAAAGATAATACCCCCTAAAAAGCAACAATTAGTATTATTGATTGGTGAAACTTATCTCAATCAGCCCTATTTTCTTCTTATCGCTTCCGCCTCATCATTTATTCTGAGACTAATAGTAATAATTAATGTAGCCCATGAAAACAGATGTGAGCTATTAGCCCAAAATTGATTTTAAGGTGGCTTATATTGCATCATACTGTATACCAATTATAGGTTTAAATCCTAAATTATGTCATTATGTAATTACTTAAATTTCATAGTAACCGATATTGCCAATGGACTTAGAAGCATTACTACGTAACCGCCGCCAAATTCGGGCTATTGGTTTTGATGATGCCCCATTTATACGTCATGCAGGTAAACCCGTGGGAGTAGCCGGTGTGGTTTGTTCCGGGACTCGGTTTGAGGGGATGGTATGGGGAGAAATTCAAGCTGATGGTTGGGATGCTACCGAAACTTTGTGTAAATTATTGTTAGGCGGAAAATTTTTACCCCAACTACACGTTATTTTGTTAGATGGCATTTCTATGGGTGGGTTTAATATTATTAACTTACCTCTTTTAGCCGCAACTTTAGAACGTCCATGTATTGCTGTTATGCGACGAAAACCAGATTTAAACGCCATTTTTGATGCCATGCAAAATCTTCCAGAACCCGAAAAACGCATGGCAGTATTACAACAAGCGGGACAAATTTATCAATATCCTCCTTTTTATTTTCAAGTATGTGGTGCAGCCCCAGAAATCACAGCCAAAATTCTCCAACGTCTCACCGACTGCGGCAAAGTTCCTGAAGCCTTACGTTTAGCTCATCTTATTAGTTCGGCAGTAATTAAAGGTGAAAGTGGAAAACAAGCGTAAAAATTAAAATTCCTCTTTTGTCACAGCCACCGCTTTTAAAACATTCATCGCACCGACTTCTTTAATTTGCTGCATCTGTTCATCATTTCGCACTAATAAACAACCAGCAAAACCTAAAGAATTAATTGAAATAGCTGCAAATTTTTCTAAAGCACGGGGGACAATTAACATCCAATTGCGTGTAGCTAATAAATTATAAGCGCCGGACTGTTGATAGTTTTCTATTTCTTTAATACCGACTTTATCTAGTAAAGTGCGATATTTTTCTAGAGTGACTTCTGCATCTTCTTCTAAGTTTAAAGTAGTGAAAGCGTGTAAAAATGGTAAACCAGGAATTTGATTTTCTTTAGCATCATTAAATAATGGTGCAATTGGAACATTTACCCCATCAGGTGTTAGTGGTAAAGGAATTATTTGTAAATGTTTATGTCGCTGACTAGCACCAGCTAATTTTCCGCCATTATAAAATACTAAACCATCAAAATCAGCCAAACAAGCCCACATTGCTGCAAAATCTGCTAAAGTTAATAAACTTTCCTGTTCTTCAAAAGCGCGAGTAATAATTAATAAATGATAATCTACCACATTAAATTTATTTAAAATGCAAACATGAGTTTTAGAAATATCAGCTACAAATAAATCTTGTTCATAAGGTAAAAACGGATTAAATTCTTTTCCCGTTGCGGCTGTTTTTTGCTTTTGTTCTTCCTTGTCCGCTTTTTTACGGTCAAGATTTGCCAAAATCCGCACTAAAAAATTTACTCCCCCATCTTCCACAAATTCAAAATTTGTCGGTATGGACTGAAGCGCACCACATTCTAAAGCGTGTTCTGTTGTCTTTTTGACACTTTCCCATAAAGTTCCGGGTTGAAGTAATATGTTCTCTTCTATCATTTTTTTATTTGAGAATAATGATTTTATGACAGTTAGTTTATTCAATTTGGCTTCAGTTAATTATACTATGTATACTGATAACTTTAATAGTTTTTAGTTGACACATAGGTTTATTTATTTTTTCAGTAGTGATTAATTCATCTGCTTTTGCTGTTATAGCAGCAGCGACATGAATTGCATCTATTCCGCTTAGTCCATTATTTTCAATCATCTGCTGATATGCAAATTCTAACAATTTTTGATCGCATTCAACCCATTCATTAACACTATTAAAAAATGTTTCATAAAATTGTGCTTCTAAATTGTTTTTATTTCTAATTGCATGAGGAAGAACTTCAAGTTTTACATAATAACTAGATATAAAATATCTGTTTGCACTAGCTAAAATGTTTAGTGCTTTTTGACAAATACCATCACTATTATCTAGCCTAGCCGCAGCTATTAATACACCAGAATCTAAATATGTCCTAATCACTAATTAACTCTTTCTTTCTGCTAATAGAAATAATTCTCTTTCTTGTAAATATTGTTCCAATTCAGTCTCAGTTATTAACGGTTCACCAGATAATATTATCTTTTGCCTAAGATAAAATAACTTTCTTCCCAATTGGGTTTCACAGTCTTTCCATTCCACTGCACCAAAAACTGAATTAACAAATCTTTGCATAGCTTGTTTATATTCCTTAACTATATTTTCTATTCCTTGCCAATTTTCTACATTAATATTGCCACTAACTTTATAACCTGCATAAGCAAGTTCTTTTAATTGTGTTCTAGCATTATCAGAAAGAAAATCCCAGAATATACAGATGCTATCTGCAATCAAATTAAAAACTTGAATGTTTAAGGCAATATTTAAAATAATATTATCTGGATGTTGTGTTAATTCTTTTGATAATAGTAAGGCTTTATCCCATTTATCACGGGCTTCACATAATTCGACTCTTAATTCACTGATAGATATACCTTTAGCTTCAGCAATTTTTGAGATAAAATCCAATCTCTCTTTTTCTTCTTGTGTATTAAAACTATAATCCAGACATTGATTAAGATAATCAATAACCTCTCCTATGTCATGTATGGTAGAGGAATTAACTTTTTCAATTTCTTCAAGCTGCAAAGTAGATGATTTCATAGCATAATTGTGAGTGAGGTAATTTGCTCTAAATGATACAGCAGGGAACTCTTAACAGGGAACACTTCGGCTACGCTCAGTGCGGTGCAGGGGTGAAAGTTTCTTAGTATAAGGGTTTGTTCCAAAAATTTGTACCTCATTTACCTGAAATATGCTGTATTAGTTGGTAATACTAGCCTAAGTTGCCTTTTAGTGAAAATCTCTGAATCAGGATGTCTAGGATTTAAGAATTGACAGAATGAGAACAGTAATATAATTACTAATTACCCATGACTAATTACTTATTACTAATTACCCATTACTAATGCAAGAAGGCAACTTTGCTGGAGGCAGGAGGAAAGAAAGCTTAATTAAATAGTAATTTCCAGCTTTTTCAACTGGAGGTTTATTTCCACCACGCTGTACTAGCGATTTGCTTTACTAAATAATTTATCATAATATGCTGCACTAGTACAACAAGTCAAAAGTCAAAAGTCAAAAGTCATGCATTAGGATTTGATTTTTGCTATCTTCCTAAAATTAAGGGGTTCAAAGTCCAACTACTAATACCATTTTACTTTAATAATGATACAAATACTCTCAAGAGGACATGGCAGTGCCATGTCCCTACACTCAATCTATAAGTATCATCATTTTTGGGAAATGGTATGAGGAATAGTCATTAGTCATTAGTCATTAGTCCTTAGTTTCCCCCCTGCCCCCTGCTCCCCTGCCCCC
>DATGXB010000002.1:0-24212 GCA_035299225.1 Nostocaceae cyanobacterium
TTGACATACTCCCCGCCCTAAAAGTGCGGAGATTCTGGGTTCAAACAATAGTTGCAGGCATAGCCTGTCTTACACTATCTCGCCCAACAGACAATGCCCTGCCTGTTTCCACTATTCTACCAAAAAGCCGTCCTCAAAGGACCTATACATTACCCACATCTTTCTTAACAAAGATAGAAGCAAGACAGGGAGGGGATTTCAGATAAACTAGGGAAAAATGGATTGACAAAACACAAAGAATATGAATAAGGCATCATCAGCATCGCTAAAATAACAATCAGCTAGAAAAATTAATGGAGTAATTTCCAAGTAGCAGCAATATCATGTAGTCGTTTTAAGCCACGCCAAATAGTTTTCACTCCAGGTTCACCATCACCTTTACGACCTAAAAATCCACCTAACATAGCGATCATTCGCACTGCTTGCTGTAAAGTTGGTGGTTGTGCTGGCGGAGTGGGATTTTGATTAAAAGTAGCACATAAAGACTGCCATTCATGAGTTTCTAGAAATATATCGCATGGTAAATCACCATTGACTCGTGCTTGGTAAGTTAGCCATAATAAACGCCAAGCCACAATACTATAAGTGGCTAGTGTCTTATGAATTCGACTGGCAGTTTCTAGTTGTAATTTTTCAATTCCACAACCACTTTTTAAAGTGTAATGATAGCGTTCTATTAACCAACGATAGGTGTACCATTTAACGCAACGTATCGCATCTTCTAAACTGTTAATTTCTAGGGTAGTGAGCAATAACCAACTAATAGGTTGAACTCCATCCGGTGGATTTTCCTCTTGTGCCAAAATTACTTGTAATTTCACAGGTTTAAGCAGCGAACGGGCAATGTGATTTGCCGGGACTTGAATCTCTAAAGTTGTGTAGCGAATTGTGAGTGTGGCAATTCTGGTATTCTGTTCTGGGTTACGTTTCACCTCCACTTTCAGTTGTCCAGATAGTGTTATTTGACATATCGCTTGATGTAGATATTTGGCATTATGGTCTACTTTGCGATTATGAGTTCCACGAATTAATAAATGGGAATTCTTTGGTCTTGGCACATTAAATAAATCAAATATATCTGCTTCTGAATCCCCTACTGTTACCACTTGAATCTCTGGTGGTATCAACTTTTGTGTTACTTCTAATTCATCTAACCAACGTTGACTTTCTTTTTCTTTTGTTTCTCTTTGATGACGCTTTTTAGCTCTGCCTAAATTTTCTCTTTCTCTCACCCACACCTGTTGTTCTATTATTCCTAATGGTACTCCGTCAATTGTGGCTGCTAGGGTGGAATGTACTTTCAATCCTGATAAATTTTTATGGTCTAAATAACCTAATCCTTTTGTTGCTGGGTGGGCTGTTAAATCTATATTTGTTGTATCTTGTATTGCTAAGATTATTTTCTGTTCTTTGACTCTTTCTATTGTGCTGGCTACATGACCATTACGAATATCACTTGCTTGGATATATGGTGATTTCCAAAAATTGTAAGCGGCCTTTGTTGCTGCTATGTTTCCACAGGCTTGTGGTACACTGCTTGACGGTTTCGCTGCCAAGTCTTCTACTATTCGTATAAATCGCTTTTTCCTTCTAGCATCCCCTAAATCTGCTGTTTCCAATTCTTTTGCTGCCCAGCTCTCCATAATCTACCATCACCCATATTTTTCTTTTCTCTCAACAGTATACCCATCAAACTTTTCAGCCTTTTTAAGTATTGTTTCTGTTTGTTAAGAAAGATGTGGGTAATGGATAGGGGGCTTTAAACCCAATTTTTTGGTAATTGGTTAGAGTACACAAAATAAAAAAATGCCCAACAGTCATTGGATCATTTATTTTTTGGAATACTCTTAATTAATCATCATTTTCTGTTTTTTGTTCAGATTGGGGACGCTGAGTAGCAGGGGGATAATCTACAAATTCTTGAGTTCTGGTTGTATTAGTCACAACACCTTCTAATAATCTAGCTTCTGGTTCTCGGATATCATCAGTAAAATCATCTATTTTCCCCTCAGCATTAGTATTAGGTTTGGCTGAAGTTCCTTTATGACTTGCATGACCACCAGGCATAATTTTTTCCTGCACAATATCTTAATTTACTCTTTCAGCCTAAACTTGTGAATTGTTCAATACACACTGTCATAAGGCTTAAATCTGATTAAAGGTAAAATTCAATCAAAACTGCATGAAAAGCCAGAATTACACCAACTTAGCAATGTTGCATCAATCTAGTTGTAGAAATTTCCAAGTGCTATAATGCCCGAAATCTTGGTTAATATTTGAGAATTAGATATGAATAGATTCATCGTTGGACTATTAACATTGAGTAGTGTTGTAGCCTTTGCAGCACCGGTTCTAAGCGCACCTCTGGATCTGGTTTTGTACACAGGAGGAGACGATTTACGAGGAAAAAGTTACGCCAATTTTTATATCAAGCTACGGAACAGACCACTAAAAAAATTTACCAACGTTACACAAAAACAGAATCTTCCTAATAACTCCTTAACTCGATATACAATTGATGTTCCTGAATTAACTTCTCCCAATCAGTTGGAATATTGCGAAATTGAACACGTTTCTCAAGAAGATTTTGGTCAAACCGCAGATAACTGGAATTTAGATACTAGCCTAGTAATTATGCGGACTAGAAACAACTTTCCAGTAGTTTTGTGTGAAACCAAACAAACTCACCGTTTTGCTGGCAACACCAGAAGATTAACTATTAATCCTGCAAGATAATTTGATTTTATCAACATTTTGGGTTGGATAAGATACAGTTTTTATCACTTTCCAACCCTCTATCATTTTAAGCTATCCATTACCCATATCCTGTGCAGATAAATCTAGACTTGGGAAAAATTAGCATCTGAGAAATTTATTTTAAATTGCGAATAGATAAAACTCGATAACCTTCACCTTGTATCATACACGACCCATCTACATCTAAAGGACAGGCAACTCTATCTAACGGGGGACGAGTACCAGCAAAATATACGGCGGTAATTTCTACCTTTTGATTGTGGAAAGATTCTAACTCACTTCGATAAACTTGATCAGAAGGACGTAAAACTATACGTTCATTATTGGTTAAATTAGTTAATAGAAAAAACTCTTCTCCTTTATATGCTCTTACTGACCTTCCTGGTGGTAGAGATTCATAAATTAATAAGCCTCGAAAAGTTTGATTTATAGGTGTCACTGAATGATTAGTATTTGTAGTTGGAGATTTAACAGGTAGACAACTGAAAGCCGAGGAATTGACTATCAATAATGTAGAAATAGTTATTCCTATCAATAAAGTTGGTTTGTACAGTGGAATTAACATACAACATACCTATTGGATCTTGCAAATATACCTAAGTAGGCATTTTTAAACTTAGTTAGCTCCTATTCATGAATTAACCTAGAAATGCTTACTATAGCATTCCTGTTTGATTTTTAAAAAATACTGAGGTGGGCATTGACTACAGTTTTCCGCTTCTGTTCAGTGTTTTACCCAACAATACCCACCCTACACATACCGAAAATTTTTCATGAATCATTTAGGATTGCTATATATGTATATTTCATCATTAAATTTAGATTACAAATTCTAATCATTAATTCTAACCACAAAGTTAAAAACTTAGCTACACTTAGATTATAAAAACTTTATAAAAAGTAGCACTTCATACAAATCATGACAGCCAGTACACAAGCTAAACCCAGACGAAATTCCGCATTTCAGCATTTAATGTCTGTCCATTGGTGGATGGCAGGTTTTTATTTGGTATTGTTTATGACTGGGGTATTGATGCCCAGATTACCAGATGAGTTAGTGATTGTTGGTCCCTTGTATGATTTGCATAAGTCAATAGGGGCTTTAGTTCTTGGGTTGCTAACTTGGCGAATTTTAGTATTGTTGCGGGTATGGTGGCGGAAATATACGAAAAAGTTCCCTAAATTCTCCCCACAGTGGCTAAAAGTAGTGGCATTACATACAGTTTTATATCTGTTTATGTGGGCGGTGCCTGTTTCTGGTTTCTTCCTTTCCAATTCTTATAAAAGTAATAATGTTAAGTTTTTTGGTTTGACTTTACCAGATATTTTTCCGCAAAATTCTGAGGTGTTAGAGTTAGCAAGAAGTATGCACTTTTGGACTGCATATATCTTTTTAGCTTTTGTAGTTTTACATATTATAGACCAATGGAAAGTAACAAAAGCCCTCTGGCGGAGGTTCACAAAAGCAACATCAAGGTTGAAACAAAGTTCTGCTAAATAACTAATTTTTAATTAAAAATAGGGTGAAATATATTCACCCCATTGACTAATTTAATTTTTTGTTAACAGATTCCAGTTATACCAATGACGCACTACTAGCCACATTACAGAAAGTAATCCGGCAATACTTAAAGTTAAGCCGCTAAATGGTACTAATAAACCAAATACAGGAATGATTGCCCCGGAGATTGTACAAATAATAGCAGCCAGTGAAGTGATGCGATTTTTGCCTAAACCCCAGGTTAAGCCTAATAAGAATAAGCTGATAAATGTCCAAGCTATGGGAGGATTAATGATTCTGCTAAAGTAGGTTAATGTGAGTAAACAGGCGAAGAAGACACCACTAGCGATCGCTACATTTTTCAAGTTCATGGAAACTGACAAATACAGCAGTAATATCCACCATAAAAATATCGCTGGTGCTAATAGTAATAATCTGGGAAGAATGCCAGTGTCTTTAATTGTGCTGGTGCTGGTAAATACGCCAAAGGGATTTCTCACAGAAACATTTTCATCAAATATCCATACAAATTGTGTTCCTTGTTCTGCTGATTTAATTTCACTCGGAATAATCCCACTAGCAAAGTCAGCCGGACGAAAGTTAGCTGTAGCAGTTAACCGAAATTTTGATAATAATTGACCAGAAGCATTATAAACCCAACGGGGTGCACCTTGCACCTGATAACTAACTTTAAATGTGGTTTCCGCACCTGGTTCTAATTGAAAGGGAAAACCATAATCTCCCGGATTAATTTGCTGTAATTTTGTTCCGTCTCGTTCTACTTTATAACTTTTTAACAGTGTGTAACCGTTTGGTGGTGGTGCTTCAAAGAAAAAGCCCTTAATATCTGTAAGTGTATTTATTACTTTGTAATCGGCAGTGTAGTCTACTATATAAATAGAACCACGTCCTTGGACATTTACACTTTGATCAATTTTGGCTTGAATTTCCGAACCGGCTAGAGTTAAATAACGGGAAACTTTTTGTACATCATTGACTTTTACAATTTTCCCATCTACTTGAGTATTATAAGAATAAGGTTCTTCTACAACATAACGTATTTGTGGTGGTATTTGTTCGAGTCTTTCACCTGCTACAGTTTCCGCAACTTGGACAACTTTCGCTTGTTCCCAATAGTGATAACGATTGCTTAAGGTTGAACAGAGAAAAAAGCCAGTAATCACAATAATTAAAATTAATGCTAAATGCTGCAATCCTTTTAATATTTGCGAGTAGTGAACTGACCATTCACCAAAAAATACTGCTTGTTCTGCGGTTTGATGACGCAGGGCAAAACTGACTAAAGCTATGGCTATTCCTAATGCAATGACTAAAAATACAATTAATAAGGAACTTTGCAGAATTTGTGAACCAAAGCTTAATAACTCATTTGGATGTGTTAAATCTGGTAAATTAGGTATACCTTGGGGGGTTGTAAACATGACTTTTCATGCCTGTAATTTATCAAAATTAGACTACAACCATATCACCAAGGTTTCCTAAGATATACAGTGTTGTAAGTTTGTGTTCTCCTGCATAGGTTTGGATCTTAATTTTTAGCAATTGGTTTTAAAGTCAACCAAGCAATAAAGAAAGTGGTAGCTGTGAATAATTGGATTAAATCCCATGCAGATAGATAACCATCAGCAAAGGATGCTATGCTGCGATCGCATATTCCAAACAACCAAGAAGAAACACCTAACAGCCAAATCCCATTCTTAAAGTTAAAGACAAATTCGTGCAAGTTGAATACATGATGTTTGTTCATCAGCTTTGACCTTTTTTGCTCACAATTTAGGACGTTTGCGGAAATTGCTATGCTAGGCTTTTACTGTAGCTGGATACTGAATTTTACTCACAAAAACTGATACAGAAGTGACTTTATTATATAATACAACATAACACAGCTATAATGCAAGTAAATTTTACTTTTTCTAGATGCCAAATGTCGGGAAAATTGCTATTGATAATATATTAGGGTGTTTATATTGTGACTTTATGACTGCAACCCAATTACAACCAACTGATGCTAAACAACTCAGCAACTTGCCTCATTTGGGGTTAGTTTGCATTACCTTTGACAAACAAGTGCGCTTCCGCACAACTACCCGCACACACTATTTAAAACTTTCTCTCAAAGAAAGAGAAGCTAAACTGAGGCAACTGTATCAACATAATTTACAAACTTTAAATGATGCTTTAAATTTCTGTCATCAACATAATATTCAACTTTATCGCATGACTTCTGGCTTATTCCCGATGAATGATTTAGAAGACCAAATCGGGGTAAATATTTTGGAAGAATTAAGGGATGATTTAGGAAAAATTGGTAAAAAAGCGAATGAATTAAATATCAGAATGGTGCTACATCCTGATCAATTTGTGGTGTTAAGTTCTGATTCTGCGGATGTGGTAAAAAATAGTATGCAAATTTTAGAACGTCATGCTAAAGATTTAGATTTATTGGGTTTACCTCAATCTAGCTGGTGTTTAATGAATATTCACGGGGGAAAATCTGGACGGAGTAAGCAATTAATTAAGGTTATTGCTGATTTAGCACCAGGAATTAAAAATCGCTTAACTTTAGAAAATGACGAATATGCTTATAGTGCCGAAAATATTTTAGATGTTTGTCAAGAAGCAAAAATCCCAATGGTTTTTGATGCTCATCATCATATTTGTTGTGAAAATTTAGATAGTTATGATCATCCGAGTGTAGCATCTATGTTATGGGCAGCACGGGAGACGTGGACAAATCCCGCTTGGCAGTTAGTACATATTTCTAATGGGGAAAAAAGTTTTAGCGATCGCACACACAGCAATTTAATCACCGCTATGCCAACATCTTACTATCAAGTTCCTTGGATTGAAGTAGAAGCCAAACACAAGGAACAAGCAATATTTAATTTGCGTTCTTGGTGGTTAAAGCAATAATCAAGGGTAAAATAATCCTTACATCTTGCTTAATATAAGTTAACAATATGACGATTGCGATTGATTTCGGTACTAGTAACACGGTAATTACTCGCTGGAATCCTGTCACCCAGCAAGCGGAAACCCTGAATTTACCAGGTTTATCCCTTCAGCAAAGTCTCAATCCCCCTCTCATTCCCAGCTTGGTGTATATCGAAGATGCGGCACAGGGTAAAATCTGGGCAGGGCAACAAGTACGCGATCGCGGTTTAGATATCCAAGGTAATACAAGATTTTTCCGCAGTTTTAAGCGGGGGATTGGGGCAGATATTCAAGGTTTTTTACCAGAATTAGATGGGCAAATTATCACCTTTGAACAGGTGGGAAAATTATTTTTAACTCAAATTATCGCTGAGTTAGCACCACTTCAAGGCGGTTTAGATTGTTTAATTTTAACTGTTCCTGTAGATAGTTTTGAAGCTTATCGTTATTGGTTGGGGAAAGTTTGCCAAGCTTTACCGGTGGAACAAGTGCGAATTATTGATGAACCAACTGCCGCAGCTTTAGGATATGGTTTAACAGCCCAAGAAAATTTATTAGTGATTGATTTTGGTGGGGGAACTTTAGATTTATCTTTGGTGAGATTAGATCAAAGTTCTAACCAAACTAAAACCAATCCGGTAGGGTTTTTGTTGAAATGGGGTAATAAGTCTTTAGCAGAAGATTCCCAACAAAAAGTCAAAACTGCCCGTGTATTAGCCAAGGCTGGGCAAAACTTAGGTGGTACAGATATTGATAATTGGATTGTTGATTATTTTGCCAAAACTCAAGGTTTACCAGTGAATGCGTTAACAATTAGATTAGCAGAAAAATTAAAAATTCAGTTATCTAGTCAAAATAAAGCAACGGAAGTTTATTTTAATGAAGAAACTTTTGATAGTTATGAATTAGTATTAAATCGGGAAATTTTAGAACAAATTCTCAAGGAAAATGGATTTTTTGACCGTTTACATGATTCCATCACAACTTTATTGCAACAAGCCAGAAGACAAGGAATAGAATTAGATGATATTAATGCAGTTTTGTTAGTTGGTGGGTCTGTGCAATTGCCAACAGTGCAGACATGGGTAGAACAATATTTTGAACCGGAAAAAGTCCGCCGTGAACGTCCTTTTGAGGCGATCGCTCAAGGTGCATTGCAACTATCTCAAGGTATGGAAATTAAAGATTTCCTCTATCATAGCTATGGTGTGCGCTATTGGGATCGTCGGAATCAGCGTCATAGCTGGCAACCTATCATTAAAGCCGGTCAACCTTACCCCATGACTCAACCTGTAGAATTAGTTTTGGGTGCATCTGTGGAAAATCAACCCAGCATCGAGTTAATTTTAGGTGAACTAGGTGCAGAAACCGGAGGAACAGAAGTGTATTTTGATGGCGATCGCTTAATTACTCGTCGTCTAGATAGTAACATCACCACCGTAAAACCGTTAAATGATACAGCAGAAGCCCGGACAATTGCCCGATTAACACCACCAGGATTTCCGGGAAGCGATCGGATCAAAATATTATTTCAAGTTGACGAACAACGCTTTTTAAGAATCACCGTTGAAGATTTATTCACCAACGAAACCCTGATGGAAAATCAACTGGTAGCACAATTAAGTTAATTCTATAGATTACGTCCTAAACGTCTATTTATTTCCGTCCGAACTTCATCCGTATCATCAGGAATGTTTTCAATTACAAAATCAAGAATCTGATCAAAATCAGGTTCTTCAGCCCGCCATTTAGCATAATTGTCAGGTGTAAAAAAACTATATTCATCTAAACCTGATTCACCTTGAAACCGCATTTGCAGCATAATATTAGATAACCAATAACCTTTTTTTTCTTCTAGACTCATTTGAGAATATTCCCCTTCCCAGAAGCTTGAAGAATTTTCTGCTTCTGATTGTCTTGCTAAAACAATATCTATTAAGCTTTGTGATGGTTCTAAACTAAAAGGATCACTTTGACGGGTAGCCTTAACTCTACCAGTTGCTATTTCCTGCAAGGTTTCATGTAAAGTTTCCTGACCAGTTAACATATCAACCGTGTGTAAAATTGTCAGTTTTAAACCATGTTGTTCATCAACAATGATTCTCTCTGGTTGTATAGATGAAATCCTCTCTTCTGGTGAAATTACTCTCCCAGTATTTGCATCAATTAAAGTGCAATATACATTATCATCTGTGGTTTCGTCTGTTCTTATTTCCAAAACTACTAGATACCCAGTTTCATAATCTATAAACTGTTTAATAATACGCTTATTAGGTGTGGATATGCTATTCAAGATAGTCCTTAAATTTTCAAGCTTTTTCTTGTTTTCTGTCTTTTATCTGCTTTCATCCCAATTGTTATTTTATCGCCATTTTGAATCAAGACGAATAGCATCACGAAAGATTTCCGTTAATTGTTTTAACTCTGCTTCATGAGAACTATTTTCTATATCCAAGATGTTACCCTTAGCTTTAAAAAATAATCCCTGATTATTAATCCATTTAGTTTCTAGATTAGCAATATTAGCTAATTTTTCTAAATCAAATTCACCTAAATGGCCAGTACCTAAAAAATTAGCCCAAAACACACCTTTAAACATGGGGCCAATTGTAACAGGGGGTTGATAATACTGATTAGCAAAATCTAACCAATGCTGATAAGGATGAATGCAAGCGTATTCTGTGTTATCAGGATGATGAACTTGGCAGAATGCGTCAAAAAGTTTTTGTGAATGGGAAGCAGTAGCTATGGATTTTTTAGCAAAAAATAGCCAAATTGAACTCATGCTGGTGGGTAAATTGTCTTCTTCATCCCAAGGGGAAATGCTTAATTTAACTACCCAAGGGAAAGGTCTATCACCACCTACTTCTAAGTAACTGTGTGGTGGTTCATCAGGTAGCGGTGTGGGAAGATGAGATGTTAAATCATGAATGTGTTTTGGTGCGATCGCTTCCGTTTCACCCCGAATCCCAATTTTACGCCATGTCACTGCACCCAGCAATCCTAAATCAATAGCTTGGTCTAATAATTGGTGGATGAATTTGCCATCACTCCAATCATGAAAAGTTGTATTTGCTTTCCACAAAATTTGCTCTGCCATAAAAATGAATCAAAATTAGCTTATTTATGTTGCTTTAAGTTATTACTGCTATCTATATAATAAATCCCAAAACCATAGCTAGTATTTAGCCATTCATTTTTTTTCGCTCCTTCTTGACTGGGAAAAAGGTAATTCACTTGTCTAACAGGTTCTCCATTTTTTCCCTCATAACCTTTTTGGACAATTAGATTATAATCTTCTGCCTGATCTTGAGGAACATCATGACCAAAATAATGCTTCATATCCCATAAAGTTTTTGTTGATGAGTCGTAACCATCTGAGATACGGCTGGCTGTCATTTTACCTTGTTGGTCAAATGATACTCTCTTATTCGCACCTGGTAGTACATTTTGTAAAGCCCATGTTTCAAACATTGACCCTTTTAATGAAGATGCTGCACCACCTCCTTGTGTAACCATGTCTTTGGCAACTTGGTTAAACCCTTCAATATGAGGTGTTAAAGATGGAACAAGAGTAGTAAATGTGGAAATAAAATTCCGATGGAACTGATCAGCTGAACCGTTAACAGAAACTTTCTGGAAATCGTCCTCCATAACTTCAACTGTATTAAGTGCAGCATCAATAACCGCACCAATTCGCAACATTTTATTTTCGGTTGTTGTTACATCTGCTTTTCTTGATTTGAAATATTTCAATATACTTTGATAATCCCTGACTCTTTTTCCAATTCTGCCTGTAATAAAATGACCTTGAGCTCGTGCATCACGTTTTGCTTCTGCTACAGCTTGAGTTAGTGTATAGTCTTTACCATTCTTTTTTTCATCATTATCTATTATTTCTTGTAGTCGTTTTTTGATAGATGCATTAAATCTTTCACCTGCAAAGGAGGCAGGTGCTTTTGTATATATCTCTCCTGTTTTACCGGGTTTCTTAATACCTCTTTGGATAGTATTAGTATTTAATTGTCTAGAGATGCTAATACTGTTATTCTTGGTTTGTGCTGGTTTTGTTAATAAATTATCTGATTTAGCGCGTAGTAATTTTGTTTTTGATTGTAAATTTTGCTGGTCTAAACTTTTAGCTGGAATTTGATTAATTTGATTTACTACTTCAGGTTCTTGCTCATGCTGATTTTCAGAATTTTCAATATTTAGCTTCCTTTGTACTGTTGGGGTTTTTGGCACTGGACGATAGGTAAACATAGAAGCATTTGTCCAAGTACCTTGGGGTTTGACTTGTTCCTGTTCAGGTTGTGAATCTGGTGTTTCTCGATCAAATTTAGGCTGGACTATAAACGGTTTTGCTGCAAACTGATTTTTTCTGGATGCTTGGGAAGCAGAATTTTGAACTTTTTTTTGTTGTCTAGAGTACATAAAAACCTAGCTTTAGTATAGATGAACCAGTAAAAGAGTAGGACAAAATTTTGACAGTTTATATTCCTGAGAATTGTTGCACTAGAAAATTACTTGTGTATAGTTAAGTGTTGCTGAAATTGATTCTGTAAAACTTTTAGTGTAGCTGCTTAATGACTATTTCCTGAGTTTCGGTATATAAACAGCTATTAATCTAACGCTAATCATAACATGAAAAGCTCGAAATTACCAATGTATTCTTCTAAAAACACTAAAAAAATTGAAGCTAGGCTATGTGTTCACAGTAATTATTAAATAAATTTAAAACAATTAAATATATGTAACATTTTATTTTTTATAGGATTACGATTTGATTTTTGAAAAATACGTAGGTGGGCATTTTCTAAGATTTTTCGCTTTTATTGAGGATTTTACCCAAAAATGCCCACCCTACACATACTTAAAATTTTTCACGAATCATTTAGGATTCCTATATATAAATAAGTAATTAGGCAGAATTAATTACACAACTTATTTCCCTGTTCTCCGTTCCCTGTTCCCTTGCTTTACGTAAAAAATTAATTTTGCACGACAACTTAAAAACAAAAATAAACCGTGACAAATTTAGCCACGGTGCAAATAAAATCTTCAAAATCTTCAAAATCTTAATTTACCGTTTGACAACTACCAGCGTTCCTACATTAGCCCAATTATATAATTTACCTGCTTGTTTAACTGGCAAATTTACGCAACCATGACTGACGGGAGTACCAAAGCGATTATGCCAAAAAGCACCATGTATCGCATAACCACGATGAAAATACATCGCATAAGGAACATTGGGAATGTCATAACCTCTACCCCGCATCCGGTTAGTGCGATATTTAGCGTTGATGCGATATGTGCCAAGAGGTGTAGGGGTGGAACGTTTACCAGTGGAAATACGAGTGGTATATATTAATCTTTTACCTTCCCAAGCACGCAAGCGCTGTTCAGATAAATCTATTTCAATCCGACGTGCAGAAGAGGGTTTTTTCTTAGTTGCTGCTTGAACTGCTTGAATTGAGTTATTTGGGGAATTTGTAGTAATGGGAATTGATGAGGAGAAAAAAGTCGTTACAGCTATAGCTGCACCTGTGAGCACGGTAGCAGTAAAGCGTGTTATACCATTGGGATTGGTTTCCATGATGCAATCACCTTTTTGGTTACTTAATATTTTTGGGTTGAGTGGGATAATTACATAGATGAATATTTAACTGTTACTAACGGTTTTTACTTTTATCTATGTATACCCAGTTACTTTACAAGATTGTACGACTTATTTATGCTCATGGGTGTGATTTCTGAACAAATTTCTACTTTTTGATGAGGGTAACTTCTGCAAATCAACCTCAGAGTTTATTAGTTCAGATTAGTTTTTTCTTTAATTTTATGTGCTGTTATAGGGCTTTAATTGGAAATTAAAGAAAAAATTAGATTGTGTTGATTTATGGCGATTTGCTGACTTAATAAAAAATTATTAAGTAATTAGGCAGAATTAATTACACAACTTATTTCCCTGTTCCCTGTTCCCTGTTCCCTTGCTTTCCGTAGGAAATTAATTTTGCACGACTACTTAATTGATAATTTTTGATGTTAAGTTTTCCTAATTATTTTTGCACTACTACTGGAGTTCCTACAGATGCCCAATTAAATAACCATTTGGCATGATCAGGGGCAAGATTTACACAACCATGACTAACAGGTGTGCCAAATCTTCTATGCCAGTATGCTCCATGAATTCCATAGTTACCATCATAAAACATGGCATAAGGAACATTGGGAACATCGTAACCTTGACCACGCATTCTCATTAGTCGGCGTTTTGATTGAATTTTGAAACTACCAACTAGGGTAGGTGTAGATTTTTTACCAGAAGAAATTTTGGTGGCATATACAGGTTTATTGCCTTCCCAAGCAGTTAAATTTTGTTCTGATAAATCAATTTGAATCCAGCGTTGTTCTGAATTTTTTAGATTTTGTACAGCTTGTTGAATTTGATTAGTGGGTGATTTAGCTGAAGTTGGACTAGATGCAAAAGTAAATATATTTAAGGAAACGGTTGCACCTAAAAGAAATATTTGAAAATTTTTGAGTAGATTTTTCATGGTAAATACACCTCAATAGAAGGCAGGGGGCAGGGGGCAGGAGGCAGGAGGTAAGAAAGTTGATTTAACTAATGTTTGATAGGGTTAACTAGATAATTCTCTCTGCCATGCTACACTTGATGATTAAAGATCCAAATTTTTCGCTTGGAGTTCCTTATTTAGTTTGAGCTATTTTAACTTTTGTAATAAATTGTGGGTTTTTTGGGCGATCGCTTCCCAGTTTCCCGTTTGAATCATGGCTTGAGGAAATAAGTCACTACTTAAACCAACTGCTACTGCACCCGCTTGTAAAAATTCTTGGGCATTATCTACTGTAACTCCACCGGTTGGGATTAAAGGAATGTCCCCAAGTGGGGCTTGTAAACTTTTTAAATAGTTGATTCCACCTACAGCTTGCACGGGGAAAACTTTAACACAACTAGCTCCGCTATGCCAAGCGGTCATAATTTCTGTGGGTGTGAGTGCACCGGGGATAATGGGTATATTTTTATTTATCGCTGCCCGGATCATTTCTCTGTCAGTATGGGGAGTAAATAAAAATCTCGCACCGCAGGCGATCGCCTCTTCTAATTGTTGGACGTTAAATAACGTGCCTGTACCAATAATACAATCAGGTAATTTTGCACTTAGTTGACTGATTAACTCTTGGGGGCGATCGCTATTCCAAGTAATTTCAATCAGCCGCATTCCTCCGGCAGCAACGGCTAAAGCCATTTTTTCCCCCAGTTGTTTTTCTGAAGCACGAATAACAGCGATCGCGCGATGTTGCTGCAACAGTGATAACCAAACTTGATTAGACATTGTTCTGAAAATAAAACCCGAACCGCTATTTTCACCTAAACGCTCATTTTTTGAGCAAAAATTCTGGGTAAATTCAAAATTTTGTATTGTTCAGGGTGAAACTCACCATTTACAGTCAACAACAAAGCTTTAATTAATGCTTGTGCTTTGAGGATGGTTTCTGCAAATTCCGCTTGTGGATCAGATAATGCTACAATTCCCCCACCTACACCTAAAGATGTTTGATTAGAAGTTAAAATTGCAGTGCGAATTACTATATTTAAATCTGCCGTCCCATTTAATCCTAAAAAACCAATTGTACCAGAATAAATTCCCCTGGCAGTAGATTCTAGTTGATCAATAATTTGCATAGTTCTAATTTTTGGTGCACCAGTCATTGAACCGCCAGGAAAAGACGCACGAATGCAGTCTATAGCATCTTTATCTGAGCGTAAATGTCCCCGAATTGTTGTTACTAATTGATGCACAGTTGCATAAGTTTCCACATCCATTAATTTAGTAACATCAACACTACCCACTTGACAAACACGCCCTAAATCATTACGCAATAAATCTACAATCATCAAATTTTCTGCCCGTTCTTTTTCGTTATTTCGTAATATTTCCCGCAACATCAAATCTTCTTCTGGGGTTTTTCCCCTAGCTATTGTTCCTTTAATTGGTTTAGTCTCTACCCAACTTTTAGCATCAATTCTGATAAATCTTTCTGGAGAAGAACAAGCAACAGCAAAATTACTAAATCGCAAAAAAGCAGCATAAGGTGCAGGATTAACCCGGCGTAAATTACGATAAAATTCTAGAGGTTCAGGAGTAATATCTGTATAAAGTTTATTCGTTAGACAAATTTGATAACTTTCCCCTTCATGAATTTCTCGCAAACATTTCTGAATATGGTCTAAATAAGTTTTTTCATTATGGTGCAAAGAAAAAATCACAGTTTGATGATTATTACCTGTTGGTTTAAGTGGTGGTAATGGTAGTAATGATTGCAATTTTTCTTCCATCGTTGCTAACCATAATTCAGCTTTGTTAATTTGCTGTTTATGAGTAAAATTTAATAAATAAGTAGTTCTTTCCTGATGGTCAAAAACAATCATTTGATCAGCAAAAATAAATATAGCATCAGGTAAGTCTGAACTATGTGCTAAATTTCCTCCACATTCTGCTTTTAACTCATAACCAAAATAACCAACAAATCCGCAATTAAAATCAAAAGGTAATTCCTCTGATAAACAATAACGTTGTTGTAATTCTCGCTGGAGAAAATCAAAAATACTTTCTTGATAATAACTTACTTTACCTGAATGAGTAACTTTTATTTCCTGGTTATATTGCCAATATTCTACCAAAAGACTATTTTCTCCGCTACCATTACCCATAAAAGAAAAGCGAGATAAACTAGGCTCAATCAAGCTACTATCTAACCAAAATGTATTTATTTCTGTGCCATATAAATGATAAAATACCTGTTCTGGGTCTGGGTAAATATCTAGTTTCTTACTATAAACAATAAAATCTTGATTAATGGCTTTTTTAAAATTTGGTTGAGGTAACAAAAATTGATGCTTAGTAGATTTTTTAGAATTTAATTTATCAGTCAAATCCCGAAAATTTTCTAAAATTTTTTGACCATATTCAGTACAAATTGATTCTGGATGAAATTGCACACCCCAAAAAGGCCGCTGTTTATGTCGCAAACCCATGATAATTTGATCTTCAGTCCAAGCAATTTTTTCTAAACAACTGGGTAAATTATCAGCCACAATTAAAGAGTTATAGCGGACTGCTAAAAATGGATTAGGAATATCTGTAAATAATTCACAATCATGATGATAAATTTTGCTGATTCTACCATGTCTAACTTCTGGTGCATGAATTACACTACCACCAAAAGCATAACCAAGTCCTTGATGACCAAGACAAACACCCAGTAAAGGAACATCTATATTTTGCAAAATTTGACGACAAATACCAAAATCTTTGTCATTTTCTGGACGACCAGGCCCAGGAGAAATGACCACATTATCATAAGACAATTTTTGTAAATCATACCAACTTATTTCGTCGTTACGAATGACCAAGGGAACTTGACCATTGATTTCAGCTATCTGATGATAGAGGTTAAAAGTATAAGAGTCATAATTATCAATAATTAGTGTTTTCACTTAATATTTTCCTTATGAATTAGTACAAGAAGGTAGGCTCGTTGTGAGCATAGTCAAAGGGGGATAGTAGGCTTATTGCTTGTTTGGTCAGCTTTTAAAGCTTTTTAAACTGGATAATTATTCTCGCCATGTTGTCATAGTAGGAGTTATTTCATATTTGGGAAAATATGATATAATCATACAATTTTTTTAGGTAACACTTTACTATTTCTATTGATATATTCGCATATTTTGGATTATGCATCATTAGCAAGAGGCAAAAAAGAGCAGGAAGTATTTAAACTAAGTTTAGCAGGCTGATCATATCCTCACCCTGTAAAGGCGGGGCTACATTCAATACTTTTCGGTTCAGAGGAAAAGGGAAGGGTAGAGGGAGAAAGCTAAGAGTTTTAACCCCCACTTTTTCACCTTTTCCCTAGCCTTAATTTTGAGTTAAAAATGCTTAATAGAGTAAGTCCTGTGTACGTTAATTCAACATTTAATTGGACAAAAGCAGTAATCCCTTGTTGGATTTTGGATTGGGAAACTGTATCTGTGTGTAGATGATATAAATCTATTTTTTGTTTTTTTAGTATCAACATAACTGCCATTTACAGCAGGGAACAGGGAACAGGGAACAGGGTTGAAAGTCTCTTTGTATAAGGGTGCGTTCCAAAAATTTGTACCTTATTTACCTGAAACGGGCTGTATTAATCTTAGCAAATTTAGATTTTTAATAATTAATTATTACTATGACAGATGTAACTACTTTCAATCGAGTTGCGGCGGTGCGTGAGGCTGCTTATCCATTAACAGGTATAACTTCGGAATATGATCCTTTAATGAATTTGATTGGTAATGCTCGTTTTGTATTAATTGGTGAAGCTTCTCATGGTACTCATGAATTTTATGAACAACGGGCAGAAATTACTAAGCGATTAATTCAAGAAAAAGGGTTTACTGGTGTTGCTGTAGAAGCAGATTGGCCGGATGCTTACCGAGTCAATCGCTTTGTGCAGGGTATAAGTGATGATTTGACACCGGCGGAAGCATTAGGAGATTTTGGACGGTTTCCGACGTGGATGTGGCGAAATACTGATGTAATGAATTTTGTGGGATGGTTAAAAGAATATAATAATAGTTTACCTACAAACGCTCATAAAGTGGGTTTTTATGGGTTGGATTTATATAGTATGTATGCTTCCATTGATCAAGTTTTAAGATATTTAGAGCAAGTTGACCCAGAAGCGGCAAACAGGGCACGCGATCGCTATTCTTGCTTTGAACATTTTGATCAAGATGCCCAAACCTATGGCTATACTACCAGTTTAGGGATAGCTGCACCTTGTCAGGAGGCAGTAGTTAATCAACTGCGAGAGTTACTACAACGTGCGGCTGAATCTATTTCCGTAGACAGTAAAGATATAGGTGCTGACGAGCTATTTTATGCCCAACAAAATGCCCGTTTAATTAAAAATGCCGAAACTTATTATCGTTCCATGTTTCAAGGACGTGCATCTACTTGGAATATACGCGATAGACATCAAGCCGAAACCTTAGATCAGTTAGTTACCCATTTTGAGAATCAAGGAAAACCCGCTAAGTTTGTAGTTTGGGAACATAACTCACATTTAGGAGATGCACGGGCTACGGAAATGGGTCTAAGTGGTGAGGTGAATGTCGGCCAGTTGATGCGAGAACGTTATGGAGATGATGTGGTAATAGTGGGTTTTACTACCTATACAGGAACAGTAACAGCTGCCTCTCATTGGTGTGGAACGACTGAAATGAAACAAGTTTTATCAGCTTTACCTAACAGTTATGAGGATTTATTTCATCAAACAGGATTATCTCGTTTTTTATTACTTTTGAGGGATAACCAAACACTGAAAGAAGCGCAACTAGAAAGAGCAATTGGGGTAATTTATAAACCAGAAACTGAGCGCATTAGTCACTATTTCTATGCTCGTTTACCAGAACAATTTGACGCAGTAATTCATATTGATGATACCAGAGCGTTGCAACCTCTAGATAGAACTGCTTATTGGGAATTAGGGGAAGTGCCCGAAACCTTTCCATCTGGACTGTAATCAAATATGACACAAAACATCAATCCTTGACTGAAGTTCAACAAACTCAATTTGAAAAACAACATCATGCTGGCGGAAATGCCATGTTAGATGCAGAAATTGAAGCGGGAGAAATGTCAGAAAATCAACCAAATTTAGAATATCCCAGCGCGACTAACTTTAATCCGACCACAGAAAAAACAGGCTAGTGCAAGGAGGCAACTTTGCTGGAGACAGGAGGGAAGAAGGTTGATTAAATAGTAATTTTCAGGTTTTTCAATTGGATGATTATTTCCGCCATGCTGCGCTAGATAATTTAGGGACACTCATTAAATAAATTTCCATCTAATCGTGTCCCAATCTTATGGATTCTACCTGTTCCCTGTTCCTTAATGTATTTATTAAATTTATAATTTAGTATGTGTAGGGTGGGCATTTCTGAAGATAATTCGCTTTTATTCAGAATTTCGCCAAGAAATGTCCACATAAGTGTGTTTCAAAAATCAAATATTAATCCTATAGTATTTTTACTGTTAAATTACCAAACAAGTATTAATGTTCACAAAATCAAATACATGGGCTAATATAAAAACTCCACCTACACAATACGCTTAAATATATTTTATTGCTAAAATACAAATAATAGAGTTTTTGGATTTGCAGATAAAAGTAAATAACATAGAATTAGCTATACACTTATAAACTACAGTTTATCTATTGACTTAGTGTAGAATATATATTATCATTACATCAAAGATAAAAAATACTCCTAAAGAATAACGTATGAATACTTAAATATTGCAACTAGCTAGTATTGAGGTCAAGTCAATAAACTTAAGTAATTGCACGTAAATAATGAAAAAATTAAATTCTAGTTAAGCTTTGTAGTGAAAAAATTAAATAATGGATTCACTCATTTTCAAGAAGGCAGCGACGTTAATTTATCTTTCTCTAATTCTAATTTAATTTGATATGTAACTTTTTTTAACATTATTAAGATACACTAACACAAAACCCCTATAAGCCAGTAAATACAAGAAATTTGGATTGTAATTAAATAAATTTTCTAGTTACAATTTCCAAAACAAAGTGAAGTAAAAATGTTTTTTCTAAAAACTTCCTTAAAATTATCTAGTTTTTTAATTTCTTGCTAAAAAATCTATAACAGATATTTTTCTAGCTAGTATAAAAAGGTGATGTTATGATTCCGTTAGTCAAAAGGATATATGTTGAGGAGAACAGCAACAGTAATGTAATTTTACTGGAGGCTGACAAATTGAAGCATGAAAAACCTCATAATAAGCTGATAGAGCGTGAGTTATACGAATTGCTGCATAATTTATCTTTCTTGACTCAAAAGTTATCTTTCTTGACTGAAAGCAACCCTTTAGCAGTGGTTGAGTGGAATACAGCCTTTGAAGTTGTAGAGTGGAATGCCGCAGCTGAGAGAATCTTTGGCTATAGTAAGAGTGAGGCTATTGGCCGTCATCTCATAGATTTAGTTGTATGTGAAGAAAACAGAAAATTGACACACGAATATTTTCAAAGCTTATTCGAGCAAGCAGATAAGGCTGAAAATATTCTGGAAAATCGTACAAAAGACAGCAAAACCATTACCTGCAATTGGTACACCACTGCTATTAAAAATCCAGAAGCCTTGGTAGTAGGAGGTTTTGCCATAGTACAGGATATTAATGATATGACTGCTTGCCACCGTACAGAAGAGATTCTTCAAGAGCAGACAAATCTTTCACAACTGATTCTGGATTCTATGAGCGATGGGGTAGCAGTAGCCGATGAAGAGGGGAGACTTTTAGTTTTAAATCCCTCCGCAGTCCAAATGTTTGGTGATGGTATTACAAATAAAGATCATCAGGAGTGGTCAGAACACTATGGTTTGTTCTTACCTGATCAAACAACTCCTTTCCCGGCAGATCAACTACCATTGATTCGTACAATTCAGGGTGAAGAACCCAAGGATGTGGAAATATTTGTGCGTCATGCTCAGGCCCCTGATGGACTGTGGGTAATAATTAGTGGTAAACCGATGAGAGACTCATCTGGAGCTTTAAAAGCAGGAGTCGTTGTTTGCCGTGATATCACCGAACGTAAACACGTAGAACAGGCTTTGCAACAAAGAACTCAAGAATTAGAGCAAGCATTAAAAGAATTGCAACATACCCAGGCACAACTAATACAGAATGAAAAAATGTCTTCCCTTGGTCAATTAGTTGCGGGAGTTGCTCATGAAATAAATAATCCAGTTAACTTTATTAATGGTAACTTAACCCATGCCGATGAATACACACAAAGCCTATTACACTTGCTTGACCTTTATCAAGAATACTATCCAAATCCACCAGCAGAAATCGAAAATGAAATAGAAGCTATTGACCTTGATTATCTAAAAATAGATATGCCTAAATTGTTCTCTTCTATGAAAATGGGAGCAGATAGGATTAGGCAAATAGTGTCTTCGTTGCGGACTTTCTCACGCATGGATGAAGCTGAATTTAAAACAGTTGATATTCATGAGGGTATTGATAGTACACTATTAATTTTGCAACATCGTCTCAAAGCCAAGCATGACCGCCCAGAGATTGAAATAATTAAGGAATATGGTGAGATTCCACCCATAGAATGCTATGCAGGACAACTCAATCAGGTATTTATGAATATTTTGAGTAATGCCATAGATGCTTTAGAAGAAAGGAATAATAGGCAAATCGCTCAAAATATGACATTGTTGCCGAACAAAATTAGTATTCGCACTGAAATATTTGCTCAAAGTTTATTAAAAATTAGCATTTCTGATAATGGGTTAGGAATGACAGAAGAGGTAAGAAAACGGCTTTTTGACCCTTTCTTTACTACTAAAGCTTTGGGAAAAGGAACAGGTTTAGGTTTATCAATTAGCTATCAAGTTGTAACTGAAAAACATGGTGGTTCATTACAGTGTATTTCATCACCAGGTCAAGGAGCAGAGTTTATTATTATCCTGCCTACAGTTCACCCAGTTGTTTAGAATTTAGCTAGTGCAGGTTAAAATATGATCACAAGTACAATGATTTTACCAAAAAATTGGGTTTAAAGCCCCGTCCTTTGAGGACGGCTTTTTGGTAGAATAGTGGAAACAGGCAGGGCATTGTCTGTTGGGCGAGATAGTGTAAGACGGGGTAAACCTGCAACTGTTGTTTGAACCCAGAATCTCCGCACTTTTAGGGCGGGGAGTATGTCAACTACAGCACGTTTCAGGTAAATGAGGTACAAACTGAAACTGAAAACTCAGAGAGGAAAAGGCTTTCCCTCCTGCCATAAGTGCTTAATAAGTAATTAGGCAGAATTAATTACACAACTTATTCCCCCTGTTCCCTGTTCCCTGTTCCCTATTCCCAGGTAGGAAATTAATTTTGCACAACTGCTTACAAATTCAAAACTCAAAATTCAAATTTAAACAAGTTAGATTTGATTGAATTTTCAGGATTTGAATCTGTTTCCAGATTTTTGAGAATTGGTATAAAATATGATGAATGTAAAAAACAAAGCCCGCACAGGCGGGCTATTTATGAATTAGGAAATTAAGAAGCTATCTGAATATTTAATTACCAATTGTAGGCGCACTTAAAGAAATTTTAGGTGCTTCTTTTTGTGCTGCTAATGTTGGTACGGAATCCCGTAATCTTGCTGTGAGTTGTACTGTTGTAGAATCGTACATTTGTGTAAGCAACTTGGGATATAAGCCAATACCAATAATTGGTACTAACAAACAGGCAACGATAAATACTTCACGAGGTTCGGCATCAATTAAAGCTTGGTGAGAAACTAATTCTTCGTTTTCTTGACCGTAGAATATTTCTCGTAACATTGATAGCAGATAAATAGGAGTTAAAATTACACCTACTGCCATCAAGAAGACTACAATCACTTTAAAGGTGGGACTGTAAGCGTCACTGGTAGCAAAGCCCACAAATATCATGATTTCGGCAACAAAACCACTCATTCCCGGTAGTGCGAGGGATGCCATAGAACAAGCGGTAAACATAGCGAAGATTTTCTTCATCCGCTTACCGACTCCACCCATTTCATCTAACATTAGGGTGTGAGTACGGTCATAGGTTGCACCAACCAGGAAGAATAAACTAGCCCCGATTAACCCGTGAGAAACCATCTGTAATAATGCACCACTTAAGCCCAAATCGGTAAAAGAGGCTATCCCAATAGTGACAAAACCCATGTGGGAGATTGAAGAGTAAGCAATTTTCCGTTTCAGGTTGCGTTGGGCAAAGGATGTTAAGGCAGCGTAGATGATGTTTACTACCCCTAAAATTACTAATACTGGGGCAAAGTAAGCATGGGCATCTGGTAGCATTTGGGCATTCATGCGAATTAAGGCATATCCACCCATTTTTAACAAAATCCCCGCCAGTAACATGTGTACGGGGGCTGTGGCTTCACCGTGGGCATCTGGTAGCCAGGTATGGAGGGGGATGATGGGTAATTTGACTGCGTAAGCAATCAGGAAACCGGCGTATAGTAAAAGTTGAAAATTGAGTGCGATGTTTTTGGCCCCAAGCGATCGCATATCAAAGGTGACTGTATCGCCATAAAAAGCCATAGTCAAGGCCGCAACTAAAATAAATAGTGAACCGCCTGCCGTGTATAATATAAATTTGGTGGCTGCATATTGCCGTTTTTTACCGCCCCAAATCGCTAACAACAGGTATACCGGAATTAACTCTAATTCCCATACCAGGAAAAACAGCAACATATCCTGTACAGCGAAAACAGCTATTTGTCCGCCGTACATGGCCAAGATCAAAAAGTAAAATAATTTCGGCTTTAATGTGACAGGCCAAGCTGCTAAAACCGCCAGGGTGGTAATAAAGCCCGTCAAAATAATCAACGGCATTGATAAGCCGTCTGCACCAACAGACCAGTTTAAATCTAACTGGGGCACCCAAGGATAGCTTTCTACTAACTGTAGATTGGGGTTAGAGAAATCATACTTAGTGTAAAAGGCAGTGACAATCAATGCAAAGTCAATTAAACCCACAATCAGGGCAAACCAGCGTACAGTTTTGCCGTCTTTATCGGGAATAATCGGAACCAATAGTGCTGCTACTATCGGTAAGAGAATAATTGTCGTCAGCCAAGGAAAATTAGCTATATTCATCACAATCAGGCTGCAATTAAAATCATGTTTGAGAAAAATGTCGTTAGTTATTAACTAACAGCTTTTTGGCAATTTTTCTTTCATTGTTATGTTGATTTAATTAAATTGGCAACAGTTAGTAATTTTATGGACAAATGTCCTCAAGCTACTTCAACCGGTGTAACCCGGAATGGGCAAACTGCAATACCCTCTATCCCTAAGCTAAAAGCCGCAGGGATTACTTTTCTGGCGATATTCAGACTGGCATTAATA
>DATGXB010000003.1:0-1618 GCA_035299225.1 Nostocaceae cyanobacterium
TTTACAATCATGTATGTGTCAACAAACTAGCTATGTTCATTGGATGGAGAATATCATGAAATGTTGACATTTAACCTCTTGATAGGACTATTATATCTTAGTATGTAAAGTTTTGTTACGACATTCAACATTTCTGGGTTACTAATGCTAACTGTGCAGGAGGTACTGGTGGTCTTCCTTTAGACGCATCTGCATAAAGTTTATTCAGTTCCTCCTGAAATTCCTCATTAAATAGTTGATGACGACATTCTCGCAAAAATGTAAATAGCTTTGCTCTTTTTATGCGTTTGACAATCATTGTCTCTTGTGTATTCAGTTCTGTTGGTGGATGCCAATAATCTGGTCGCATAAGTATATTCTTGGTTTTTATCACTTTTGTTTGTATTATATATGCCTGAACTCCTGTTAAATTTTTTCTTTACATTTTGTGAAATTGCTGTTTCACTTGCTAATGTCTATAATCCTTAGCTGGTCAGCTTTTTCTTGATTCTCTTTCCTGAGAGCAACTTGATTTTAACCTTCTTCCTTGATTAATGAATTGGTGTTCTAGACGAATTTGACGTTTCAAACAGACAGAATAAACCACACAAGTGTAGAGTTTCACACCCGATTCTACTTTGCAGACAAAGGTCAACTTAGAGATATCAGAAAGGTTAACTTTGCCATCATATTTACGTTTAGCACCCCGACTTTTTTGTGTTCCAGTATACAAATAACGTAAATCAGCATCAACTCTTAATTTACCTACTACATCTAATTGGAGTGCCAATACTCCACTGACAAATTTTTTTTTAGTATAGAAGCCATCACAAACTAAGTGTTTGACATCCACAGGCAAATGAGGCTGGACTTCTTGGAGTTGTTTGAGATATTCATCAATGCGTGTTTCTTCTTTTTCTGATTTACTTTTCGGTTGAGCTTTTTTTGTCTTCTTCTGCTTCTGACACTGTATTTGTGGTGGTGTAGATTCTGTTTCTTTGTCTGCTGTGGATGAATTTTCTAACTCTTGTGTAGATGGTGTTTGCCGGGCTGATAAGCTGTAGCCAATATGAGTATCAACATCCACTATGGCTACTACTGATATCTCTAATCCTTTCGATGCTTTACCTCTACTACTGTTATAAAAATAATCTATTCCATAAGTTTTCTTTCCACTTTTGTGAATGAATGAGCAATCTGTAGCTGCTATTTTTCGATGGTTTTTTGGCATAGCAGTTTCTATAAATTGAGCGTTGAATGCCACAAATTCAAATTTTTGGCTGTAATGTCTTCTGTAGGTTTTTTCCGATCAATCACTATAGCGGCTTAAATTCGTAAAGTTGACTCGACCATACAAAATCAAGATGCTAGAAAATAAAGATAAGTAGTTGTGCAAAATTAATTTCCTACGTGGAGTCAGGCAACAGGCAACAGGCAACAGGCAACAGGCAACAGGAAAAAAGTTTGGGTAATTAATTCTGCTTAATTACTTATTAGAAACTTTTGTTCTGGTTTACTTGTTGTTCCTATTTTTGATAATATTTCCTGTACAATATTTCTGAGGCTATCCATTTGGGTGTTTTTCTGTAATTTATTTTCACCCTACGCTATGGATGCCTTTTTTTCTACCCCTTTATTA
>DATGXB010000004.1:0-15983 GCA_035299225.1 Nostocaceae cyanobacterium
GATCATTTATTTTTTGGAATACTCTAATTAATTCTGCTTTCCTACTTATGACATCTACTAACCTTGTTTCCGATGTGGCTCAAATCATGTTGTTAAGAACGGTAAGATCCATAATCAAAAACCCAAATATAAATGTAAAGACTGTGGACGACAATTTGTAGAAAATCTCACAAAAAAGTAATAGATTCCTATACTAAAGAATTGATTGATAAGCTACTCTTAGAGGATGTTTTAAAAGTATTTGATGAAACAAATAAACCCGAAAAACCTAACCCCCCTTGCCCCCTTCCCTACGAGGGAATGGGGGTTTTAAAGCCTCTCTCCTTGCAGGAGAGATGTTTGGAGAGAGGTTTTTCAGTAAACTTTTTGACTTTACAAACATCCTCTTAGAAAGAATACCTTTGGCTGGGATTGCTAGGTTAACAGGATAAACAATGGGTATGGTTAGCAATAGATAGAGATACTAAAGAGATTGTTGGTGTTTACATTGGAAACCGCAATGAAGAAGGAGCAAGAGAATTATGGAAATCCCTTCCTCTTGTTTATAGACAATGTGCTGTTTGTTATTCAGATTTTTGAGCGGCTTATGCTTGTGTTCTGCCTAAAAAACGTCATCGTCCAGTAGGAAAAGATAGCGGCAAGACAAATCATATTGAAAGATTTAATAATACTCTGCGCCAAAGAATTTTTCGTCTAGTTAGAAGTGCTTTATCTTCTTCTAAAAAGTTAGAAAATCACATTGGAGCTATTTGGTATTTTATTCATCATTATAATTCCTGTATTGCTGCCTAGATTTTTCATCACTACATCTTGATCGCTACCAGTATGTGTAGGGTGGGCTAGGGGTTAAAATCCTGATTAGAAGCGGAAAATTATAGGAAATGCCCACCCCTGTATATTTCAAAAATCAAATTGGAATCCTACCGTAATTATATCAGCTAAGGGAAATCAAGTAAATAAGGAAGGTAACAACCTTTAAACCTTACCCTTCATGAGTTGAAAATACTTAACTGATGAGCATTAAGATAATTACTTCTAAAACTTTTCCAAAAAACTCATCAATTACCAGGAAACTTCTACCAAAAGTGAGAATTAATTTAGGGTTAGGATACTAAATTGATTTTGGTATGGCTTTATTCTAGGTGTGATGATAGTTGATAAAAAATGATGAAATGGCAGTTATTTACACACAAACGACTAGGAAAAAACAGAGCATTAACTATGGTTCTGTTGGTATTTTTAAGTGGAATTGCTTGTATTTCTTGTAGCAATAAAAAGGAAGTTTTGGTGACAGAAATCGGAGTGAGTCCACCAAATCGCCGCACATCAAGAACAACTAAAGCGGGAGAACTTTATATTCAGGGACAAACTCAACATCTCAGGGGCGATTCTCAAGCAGCGATCGCATCTTACACCGAATCTATTAGCCTCAATCCCCGCTATGCACCAGCTTTTAAAAGTCGGGGGCTGGCATATTTTGACTTGGGTAATAAACAGGGGGCGATCGCTGATTATAACCAAGCTTTAGAACTCAATCCCAATGATGCGGAAACCTATAACAATCGGGGTAATGCGCGGGCTTCCTTAAATGATTATCAAGGGTCCATTGCTGACTATAATGAAGCTATCCGTCTTGCTCCTAATTATGCAGAAGCGTATAATAACCGGGGTAATGCCCGTTCTACTCAGGGTGATAGAAATGGGGCCATAGAGGATTATAATGAAGCGATTCGCCTTGACCCCAGATATGCGATCGCCTACAATAACCGGGGCAATGCCTACGCTGCTAAAGGAGAACAACAAAAAGCGATTGCTGATTATAATGAAGCTATCCGTCTTAATCCTAATTTTGGCCCAGCTTTTAATAATCGTGGTAATGCCCGTGCAGCAATCGGTGATAAGCGTGGTGCTTTACAAGATTTACAAAAAGCCGCAGCAATTTTTGAACGCGAAAATAACCGACAATTGTATCAAGAAGTAACAAAGAATATTCAGGAAATAGGACAATAAATAATTAGTTCAAGGGTGCATCAATCAATTAAAAATTTAAAATTAAAAATTTAAAAAACTATATAGCGTTTCCTACTCTCATGAGGTACAAAATCATCTACGTTCCATTCTTACTGCTTGTAACTCACTGGAATGGCAATAGATAACTCTTTTGTGTCACTCTCGTTAGAGCAAAGTTTGAACCCTTTATTTATCAAGGCTTTTAGCGATTTATTCCTATTTGGACTTATTTGTGAGAAATAAAATGCTGAAATCTCGGACACATCTGGATTTCCAAATGAGGGAATTATTTTTTTATTTCCACTTTGACATGACAGGGATAACTCTGTTATGTCAAAAGAGGAATGAAAAAACAAATTCATATTTTTGAAATCTAATGGTGTCAAGAGTTTGATAATTTTATTGCTAACAAAAAACTTAAAACACCAATCAACAGAGCAAATCCTTGATAGATATAGGTTTCAAATTTTGATTTAACGAGAGTGACACAAGAGGGTTATCAAATAAATCTTCACCCCTGGCCATTTGCATCGCGCGGTTTTTTTGAATTAAAGGCCATCCTAAACTTTCAGCATCTTGAAAATCAAGAGCTAACCAACCAGTAGTAAAACCAGTATCTAATAAAACTTCAAGTGAATATAGTTCTCCATCAGCAGCTATAATTTTTATATCAAAAATTAGCTCCCCAATTTCACCAAACCTCCCTCTAATCATATTCTGCCACAAGTTCCCGTTTCATTGAGATGAAATGTTACCAACCAACCAGAAGGATGTTTTTCTCTTGCTTTTTGTTCAGCAACTTCTTCAACGGGATCTATAAAATAATCACCGCTATTCGGTTCAATGATAATAAACCAGTTGTAGTGATCATCTATCAACTGTGGACAAACTTGATTAAAATGTTTTCTGGCTTTTTTACCACGAGTATTTCTTTCTGCTTCTCCTCTGGCTAACTCTTCGGGAGGGAGGGTAAAGTCTGGAAAAATTCTACCCGGACGACGGCGGCGTACTGGCTTGGTATTAGTCATAGCTTTTACCAAATTTGATATTAATGCTAATGGTAATTATATCAAATTGTTGAATTAACTTGCAATTTTTACTGATCATAGATTATAAATATTTTTTAATAAGTAATCAGTAATTGGGGTTATATGGTTTTATCTAAAAGCAATTCTTCTCTAATTTTCACCGCTTTAACTATATCTTTGTTCCTTCCTGCTAAAGTATATGCTTGTGCTTGTTGTGCTAACCCTGGAACATGGTCACAAACAACACAAAAATCAAGCGACTATGATAATCAACAAATTAACCGTTTACAATTTGCTTCAAATGCGAAAATATATCAAACTCCTCGTGGTGAAAATGTTGGCGTAGCTTCTAATGCTACTGATTACAATTTAACTTTGACCAAAAATCAACGTCGTTGGAATTTACAATTTAAAGATGCACAGGGAAAAACGGGAACTTTAACTTTAAATCTTCCTACGAATGCGGTTTATTTTAAAACTGATTTGGGGGAAAGTCGCCAAGGTGGTGAAACAAGATTATATAAAGAAATTAGGTTAGAAGGAACGGTTTCAGGAAATGGGATTTTTGCGAAAGGGATAACATCTAATACTAAATTCCGTTTAGTTTTACAGGGAAGGGGTAATAATTGTAATGCGGCGGAAGATTTTAAAAGTTGGAATTTACAGGTTTTTGGTTCTCGTGCTGACTATGCTTTTTACGGTAATTTTAGGTAAATTTTAATCTTTTCAATATTTATAGGTGGGCATTTTTTAGTTATATTTTGCATAATAGCTAATTATTCTAAAAATGCCCACCCTACACGGGAATGTTTCATTTTAAAATAATTTCTTCCCGAATCTCAATATTGAGAGTGTCTTTAATTTTCAGAATTTTGGCAAAACTAGCACTAGCATATCTGTTAGCTTCGTCTCGCTGTACTTGTTGAGGTTTGACACCTAAAAGTTGAGCGAATTTTTCTTGAGTTAGTCCGCGAATAATTCGCGCTTTTATCAGTGCTTCTGGTAATTGTTCTAAACTATCATACTGCAATTTTTTGATTTTACCTTGATGATTTTTGAGGTTTTCATATTCTGCAATTTCTTGCTGAAATTGTTCAATGTGACTCTGTAGTGTATTCAACCGAACCTGATAGCGTAACTTTTGATTTTCGTCATCTGGTGGTGGGTTACTGGTAAGTTGAGCCATTGCTAACTCAAATTTTTTCATCTGTGCTTTAGTAATACTGTATTGACGTTCATTTACAATGATAATATTTACCTGTATAATATTTGTTGAATTGTGGCATTATACAACTATTTAGTAATCCTAATTGATTATTTTTGTCTTAGGTTGAAATTTAACATAAACTGGTTATTTACAATATCTAAATACAATATAACACAACTATTATGTTGTCTCTGTTGTTAGTTTAGCGTTGATGCTCAAATCTTTGTTTAATCAGGCTTGCAGCCATTGACGAGGGATGGAAATATGGGTAGAACAGAAAAAGGCGGTTATGCCTAAAAGATGGCTATTAATTTGTTAATCTAGCTGTGTGGAGAAATTGAAGATAGTACATGAGCATTATTAGTTTATTTAAAGCTGGTGGTATTGTGATGTGGCCACTGTTAGGGTTTTCTGTCCTAGCAGTGATGTTAATTATTGAACGGGTTATCTTTTGGGTTAACATTAATAAGCGACAAAATCAGGTAGTAAAACAAGTTCTTAAACTGTATCGTCAAAATAATGTAGTGAGTGCTTTAGATTTATTACATAAAAATACTGATTTACCCATCACGCGGATTTTTTTAGCTGCTTTAGAGTTAGAAGAACCGACACCGGAAGAATTTCGTTTGGCTTTGGAAAGTGAAGCACAAGCAGAAATACCTTTACTGAAAAGATTTCAAAATTTTTTTGATACTGTGATTGCTCTTGCACCTTTATTGGGATTATTAGGAACAGTGTTAGGTTTAATTTCTTCTTTCTCTTCTTTGGATTTGGGTGATTTAAGAGGAACTGAAACTACTCGTGTAACTGGTGGTATTAGTGAGGCTTTAGTTTCTACTGCTACAGGTTTAATTGTGGCAATTATTACACTATTTTTTGCTAATACTTTTCGCGGACTTTATCAACGCCAAATCGCACAAATTCAAGAATATGGTGGCCGATTAGAACTATATTATCGTCATCATTATGAAAAAGGAGATAAAGATTATGCGTCTACCTGAAGAACCGGATATTCCACCACAGATTAATATTGTGCCGATGATAGATATTATATTTTCTATTTTGACATTTTTTATCATGTCAACTTTGTTTTTAACGAAATTAGAAGGTTTACCAGTCAATTTACCGAAAGCCAGTACCGCAACAGCGCAAAACACAGTTGCACCGATTACAGTTTCTATCACCCAAACGGGCGATATTAGTTTAAACGATCGCCAAATTAGTCTAGATGCACTCCAAGAAGAAGTAAATATCCTCAAAGGTGCGAACAACGAAGCAGTTGTAATCATCAACGCTGACAAACTAGCTACTCATGGACAGGTAGTAGCTGTGATGGATAGCTTGCGACAAGTTCCAGGCGTAAAGTTAGCGATCGCTACTGAAAAGTAATCAGCACTGCCCGGGTAACGGCTGGTAAATCTGACCATTACCCCAAAATTTCTTGATATTTACTATTGTCAAATTCTACAATTAGTCACTTTAATAGTATTCTAAAGGAATACATCAATATTTTTAGCAAAAACTTATCACAAAGGGGTAGCCGATGAAAATTTGGGTGAATGAACAAATTGATCCTGCTGGAATGATTCATGCCTGTATTGCCTGTTGTGATGAATCCCAAGCTAAAGATTGTCATGAGTCGTTCAAAAATAATCTGACCGAAAAGCAAAAAGCTAACGGCTGGGTAGCACAGTTGCGGACAGTGGATTCCTGGGATGAAGTACCGGTCAACTCATTAAAACTCAATTAATGAGTCAACCTAAATCACATCTGGAAATTATTCCTATTCTGACCACAACTAAAGTGAGAAAATAGGCAGTGATAGCAATCACAAAAATATAGTAAGGTTGCTTAAGGTTAAATATCCGGTAAAATTGACTATAATTTACTTAACTGTGTTCACCAATCGGAATTAAAATAAGAATTGGGTGCGTTGACAGAAATCGTCAGGGTTTGCATATCTACGACAGAAAAAATAAAACTTGCATAATTAAAAATATATTGTGGTGAGCTATTCCAGAGTTTGCATTCCCCAGCCTAGCTGTCCTCTAAATTTAGTTGGCAAAACAGGACAAGCTGTTCAAATCACTATTCACACCCCCAGTCCTTATATCTGTGCCAACTGCGAACGGATATTACCAGATTGGAAACAACAACAGTTTTTATGGGTGGTTGTTGTTTTACAACAGTCTTGCTGTTCATTGTTAGAAACTACAGCCGAAACAGAACGGGAAAAACAAAAATTAAGAGAAAAATTTATGCGGTTTGGTTGTGATGTCGCTTTTAATTTACGCGATCGCGGCTATCTCACTGACCTGATTGATCCGCGTACTGGCTACCCTTTACTATCCCATCCTGGACCCGTTCCCCACGATGATACCGCAGTAGTCAGCGCATTACTTCACTATCCGGTAATTAAAAATCAATGTAGTGTTTTAGTTCATCCCCAATGGGGAACATCTGTCTATCCCAGCGTTTTACTTTCTGAAGCACCACCAGATATTATGGAAATGGTCATGAAGGCGATCGCACCTCTACACGGTTGGACAGAGTTAGCAGAAACACAATAGCAGAAACACATATAGGGATGCAGCAACCCACACCCCTACAAATCAATTTTATTTCCTTGGTAGAACCAATTTACTATTAATCAATCGGAGTTCTTTCTTATTGCACTGTTTTTTCTTCACAGCGTAAACTCCCCGACCTCTAATAGTAGTTGCTCTAGAATAGTGAATCAAGCCTTTGATGATATCACTAGCAAACTCATGGGGAAAAGGTGGAAAATCCTCAAAAGTAATCAAATACCAAATCTCATTTAGCTTTTGATATTGATGATAATCATCAATAGTTATGGCATCATCATCTTGATATGATTCCCTCTTCTGCTTGCGTGGATTCTTATTGGCTAAAGTTAGTATTCCAGTTTCAGGATGAACATACAATTTATCTCTAAAATCAGTCAAAGGAATATGACGACCTTGATAGGGTTTTTCGTAGGAAACACCATCAATGATTTCTACGTGTTCTTCTACAAAATGTTTCAAATGACTCAGAACGTGCAGACCTGTCATTGTGCTAGTATCTAATCTCTGACAGAGTTCGCTGTAAACCTCATCCCAAGGTTGTCCAGCTTTTGACAACAAAAAGCGACGTAATGGACCCAGATGATCAGTTAAATATTTCGTCTTCTTTCTGACTTTAATTACATAAGGACGAAATAACCCATCTTCGGTAGCTTCTACAGTCAACTTGTACAAAGATTTCTTAAAACCTGTAACACGCTTCGCAGAAATTCTCCTCCCACAACGAGGACGTTCAATTACTATTTCGTTCAAACGATGTTCGCTCATACCTCAAGTATCTCAATGCAGTAGTGTTTTTTGCAGTTGTCTTGGTACATGAACTACAGAACATCATTGAACCCACCTCCATGATAGATAAAGTATTAATGTAATTAACGTACTACATGATTACAAAAATGTCAAGTGGTAATATAAATTTTGGTCAATTTATTTTTAATCACCTAAATAATTTGATAAAAACTGAATATTCTTAATTTGATGACAACTCAATAAGTTCTAAATTAACCCTATTCTCTCCATAATTAGCCGTCAAAATAAATAACTTCAGCTATCGAGAACCCAGTAAAATCTCCTGTATTTCATCTCCAGCAAATACAGGAACTTCCCATTCTTGACTATCTATGATTACCCTACCGCTATAAACATCAAATTCAGTCTCACCCTGAGCGGTTCTTAGTTTATTCTGCCGTAAAAAAGACCAATCAAGACTTTGTACATCTTGTTTATTCATAGCTAAATATTCAGTAAATCCTGTATCTAACATTGTTTCTACAGGAAAACTGAAATTATCCCCACCAATTAAATCAATGTCAAAATAAATTTGACCCTTATCTCCAAATCTTCCCTCAATCATATTCTGCCACTAACTCCTGTTTCATTAATGCCAAAAATATGATGAATTACATGAGGGTGCTTTTCTCTGGCCATTTTACTTGCTACCTCTTGATCCTGATCAATGAAATAATCACCGCTATCAGGTTCAATGGCAATGTACCAACCATAGTATTTATCTAATATTTCTGGTTTTAAACGCTCAAAAATTAGCCAGCAACGCTCATAAAATGCTTGTCTTCTAGCTCTATCTTGAGCTTTTTGTTCTTCAGTCCATTGAATTTCAGGAAATACTCTCCCACGTCTGACAATTCTTTCTGATGGAGTTTGTGTCATATTTCTTACCTGAATAAAATTTATTGTTCATATCCTATTATACAACATCTCTATTACTTTAGAGCAAGCTACTTTCGCAGTCAGCATCGCTTTTTAATTTTATTCTCTTCTTCCCTTTTCTCTCAATAATATATCCATCCATTCTCTATCTATTTCTAACAAATCTGCTACAGGGTTTTGATGATAATTCAATGTCAAATCAAATCTAGCTCGCTGATAAATACCTAGTAGTAAATTCTGCAAATTTACCTCTATTTCTGCCTCACCTTTTTGTAAAGGTATAGGAAAATTAGGAATAGATTCTCTGACCGTAAATGCAAATAACTGAGCCGATGGTAAGCAATATGATCTGATAATTAAAATTCGATAATCGGTGTTAGGAATATTGGCTATAATAGGCATTTTTTCACCACTTCTAATTAAATCAATTTCCACCAAATTAGTATCACTTCCTAATAATTGCTCTCGTTTTTTTAAATATGAACTTCTCCCATCTTTTGTTAGTTTATTAGTTGGAGAAATTACCTCAATTACTGTAATGACTCTACCTGTAGCAACTTCCCTAATTTCTAAATACCCTTCTTTAATTTCTAACGGTAATGGTACTGTCACGGTTACAGATTTATTTGCTGATAAAGTTATTGTTGCTGTATTACCAGTAGATATATCTGAATTTTCAACTTGTGGTTTCGCTGCGAAAATTGCTACATCAGGAATACCAATTAATAATGAATCTTCACTATCAAGTCTGTAGGTACGCTTTTCAATTGCTACTCGGTATTTTTCACTCAGATGAGATGATATATCATCAGCAATCGCTGTAATTAATCTATGGTGTACTTCTGACCATAAATCAGGATTTTCTAAATAGGGATTCATCCCTAGAAATGGTGAACTCATAGGCTTTATTTCCATTCATTTATGATTGTACTATATATTAATCTTAGCTATTGCTGTAGTATTTGTAGGGTGCGTTAGGACTTTAGTCTGTAACGCACCAAGACCGAAGACGGTGGGTTACGCTATCGCTAACCCACCCTACTTGTATTTCCAAAATCAAATAGTAATCCTATATTTACCATCAGGAGAAAGGTATACTCTATATTACTGTTATTTCTTGTTAGTCAAAAATCTACAAAATGACTGATTTTTAAAGGGACATTTTTGGCGACTTAGAGGATTTTCACTGATAGCAAAAGTTGCTAATTGATTGAGGGTAGATAAAGATTGAATATTCCTGACTTGATTATTATTGAGAAAAAGAACAGATAAATTTGTGAGTTTGGATAAAGGTTGAACATTACTGATGTCATTAGAATTGAGAGAGAGATAGGTTAAACTGTTCAGAGTAGATAAAGGTTGAAGATTACTGATTCTATTTAAACTAAGTTCCAGATAATAGATTTGTTTTAATCCAGACAAGGGACGCAAATCACTGATTTGGTTGGAAGTCAGAGACAAGCTATTAAGATTACTTAGTTTAGATAGAGGTTGAAGATTACTAATTTTATTCAATGTTAAATCGAGTCTTGTTAAATTAGTCAGAGTAGATAAAGGTTGAAGATTGCTGATTTGATTTTGTTCAAGGAAGACTTCAGTTAAATTAGTCAGAGTAGATAAAGGTTGAAGATTACTGATTTGATTGGTATTCAGGTTAAGTTCAGTTAAATTAGCTAGAGTAGATAAAGGTTGAAGATTGCTGATTTGATTGATATTCAAGTTCAGTTTAGTTAATTTCTTCAAATTAGATAAAGCTTGAATATCCTTAATTCTATTAGCGCGGAGGTCAAGAATAGTTAAATTAGTTAAAGTGGCTAAAGGTTGGATATCAATGATTTGATTTTCACTGAGAGTTAATTCAGTTAAATTAGTCAGAGAAGATAAAGGACGAATATCAGTGATATTATTAGAAGTGATGTTGAGTTTAGTTAAATTAGTCAGAGAAGACAAGGGACGCAAATCACGGACTTGAGGAAAATCACCATTATAATAAAGGGAAAGTTCAGTTAATTGGGTCAGTTTTTGATTTGCTTGTTGACAATCTTGTGTTTCTGCAATTTTTAACAATACTTCAACTGTTTGTTTAGCTTGTATAGATATCTTGTCTTTCTGTTCACACCATTCTGTAAAAATTTTGGGTGTATTTGCAGTTATGGCATTGACTTTTGAGGTGAAAAAGCCTAAACTTAAAGTTAGGGTAGTGCTGATTATCCCAATAGCTAATTTCATATTCTCTGACATAATTAAAAAGGTTTAGCAATTCTAACATTACCTATAATTTAAAAGCTAGTTATGTTTACCGAAATTTACATATATGTCTAAAAATTAGTTTGTTAAAATATTCAGATTTATCCTGTTTCACTTTAATCATAATACAAATACATAGGAGAGGGTTTAGCGGTGCTAAACCCCTACAATAAATTCCTAATTATCAGGGTTTTCATGAACTGGTATTGCAGATATTTTTAAAGACAAATATTTTGTAGACAAGTTTTTAAAAACTTTTGTAGCAGTGGGTTTAGTTAATAATTGAAATTTCCAAACCCACGTTTACAAAAAATCCTAAAAACCCGTTATTTCATATCATAACCAAACAGATTCGGGTCAACTTCTCCTAGTTGTAAATCTGCAAAACCGTATTCTTTCCACCGTCTTTCTACCATTGCGGCTACATCGGGATCTGATTCCAATGGTTCACCCCATTCGTGATCAATTTCTGGAGGAATTTTGGTCGTTGCATCTATTCCCATTCTTCCCCCTAAACCGAGTTTTTCACTAGCAAAATCTAAGGTGTCAAAAGGTGTATTAGGAAGAATAAATACATCCCTTGTGGGGTCAACTTTGGAACTTATTGCCCAAACCACTTGACGGGGATCTCGAATATTTATATCCTTGTCTACAACGATGACAAATTTAGTGTAGGTGAACTGGGGTAATGCACTCCAAAAAGCTAATGCTGCTCGTCGCGCTTGTCCGGGGTAAGCTTTATCTATGGAAATGATAGCCGCTTTGTAACTCAAAGCTTCCATTGGTAGGAAAAAATCAACAATTTCGCTCACCTGTTGGCGCAAAATTGGGGTATAAATACGATTGAGTGCGATCGCCATCATTGCTTCTTCTTTGGGAGGACGACCGCTAAAAGTAGTCAAGTAAATCGGGTCTTTCCGGTGCGTCATACATTGGAAGCGAATTAGTGGCGAATCCTCCACCCCTCCATAATAACCCATGTGATCACCAAAAGGTCCGTCAGGTAAAACTTCCCCTGGTGTAATTGTTCCCTCTAACACAAACTCGGAATCTGCGGGAACTTCCAAATCTACAGTCTTACATTTCGCTAACTGCACACCTGAACCACCGTACAAACCAGCGAATAACCACTCTGACAAATCTACAGGAATGGGGGTGGCTGCTGCCATAATAATTAAAGGATCAACACCAAGAGCGATCGCCACTTCCAACTTTTTACCATTTTGCGCCGCCTTCCGCAAATGTCGAGCACCTCCCCGCACTGATAACCAGTGTACTGTCATGGTATTTTTAGATTGAAGTTGTAACCGATACACCCCAACATTAGGCGTTCCCGTCTCACAATCCTTGGTAATCACCAATCCTAAAGTAATAATCTTTCCCGCATCCCCAGGATAAGGACGTATTAAAGATAACTTATTTAAGTCTAGCTCATCCCCTTGAATCACCACTTGCTGACAAGCAGGAAAAAAATCCCGTCCTGGTTTCGCTTTCAGTACATCAAACAGCACCTTACCAAAATCTATTGCTTGGGAAATCTTCTTAGGTGGTTTGGGTTGCTGAAGCATTCCCAACTTCTTACCTAACGCCTCTAACTCCTCTGGTTGCTGCATATTCATAGCCCAGCAGATCCTTTCCACTGTTCCCAGCAGGTTGACTGCTACCGGAAAATCTGCACCTTTGACGTTTTCAAACAACAACCCCGGACCACCTTTTTGCAGCATTCGGTTGGAAATCTCCGCAATTTCTAGATCCGGGTCAACTAACGCCGAAATTCGCCGTAATTGTCCCCTTTCCTCTAGAATTTTAATGAATCCTCGTAAATCTCTGGCCATCGTCGTTTTTAGGTGATTGCTTAAGAAATGTGAAGCCTAGCTTTACTATTATTCATCAATTTTAAGTAATATATCTGTACTATTTCGGGCTTGACATTTCTTTAGTACAGATGTACTATATAAATATGAACATTCAACGTACAAGGAAATATACAAAAATTTGTAGTTGCTAAATAGCTTGATTTTCACTCATTCATCGCAACCATAAATAGATTTTAATTTGTGCTTTACTTTGTCAATTGTAGCATTGACAGCCAGATTTGGATATAGATTTTTGGCAGATTTACCCAAATTTTTGCGGGAAAAATTTGCGGTGTCAAAATTTTAATTTTTATTCTCATAGAGGTAGGTACAAAATGGTTAAACAATCTCGTCATAACTCTAATAATAATGGTAAAAATCCTCAAGCTCAAATTATGAATCATCCTCAAACTAAATTTACTCTTTACAACTTAGCTGGAAAAGAGAAAGCATACTATTTAGTTGACAAAGCTAACGTAGCTATTCAGCCAGAAAAAGCACCGAAAAAGCAAGTTGCCCATAGTATTATCATTATTGATCGTTCCGGTTCAATGTATCATGATATCGCCGATTTAAAAGATACATTAATTAAGCTTTTAACTTTGGATGAATACAGTAATTATCAATTAGTAGTTACTTTAATTTCTTATTCATCTCAAGGTGATTTAACTTGTCATTTTCAACGCATTCCTATTCAACAAGTAATGCGGAAAAATTCACCTTATTTAGCAGAGATTCGTAACATTCGCGCTACTTATTTAACCTGTATTTCTCAAGCCTTGCAATTAGCGAAAAGCTTGATTGAATCAGAAGAGTTAACCGCAATTACTTTACATAGTGATGGCTATGCTAATGATAGTAGTCCCAGCGCAGAAGTAAAAGCTTTAGAAATTATTTGTGAGCAGTTAAAAAAACTGGATGTTTTTGTTAATACTATTGCTTATTCTTCAGCTTCTGATTTTAAATTGTTAGCGAAAATTGCGAATACTGTTTCTGGTCGTTGTATCAAAGCTGGGAATGTTCAAGAAGTGTATGAAGGAATTTATAGCACTTCTAAATTATTGGCTGATGCTGTGGGTGTGGTGTGGGAAGAAATTCTGGATGTTAAATATAGTTATCAAGTATTTTTCTCCCGTAGTGCTAAGAGAGTAAACGGTGCAAGTCAAACTTTAAAAATATTTGGCTTACGTCCAGATGATGCAGGAGTAATTTATAAATATCGGCTGATTACCAAAGATGAATATCAGCAATTAATAGATGTATCAGTTGCCCAAAATCATGAATCAGTTTATGCATTTGCGAGAGCAAATTTAGCTGAGGGTAATTTGAATACTGCCAAGTATGCTACAGCTAGTACATTTGACGCTACTTTAACAGAAAAATACGCTAAAGCTCTGACTAATCAAGATATTGCCGATTTTGCTCAAGATATTGATATTGCTTTATTTTATCCCAAAGTATTAACCGAACATCAAATTTTACAGGAGGTAAAAGTGAATAATAAAATTTCTCTTCTCGAACTAATGCAAATTTTCAGCGAACATCGTCAAAATATCATTGTCAATTTGAAACACCTGCAAGAAAATTACCAAAGAAAAGGAATTAAACGGGTTAAAGGTGTCAGAGATAAAAACGGGGAATTAATTAAACCTTGGTTAAGCACCGAGTATATTGATCAAGGTGAATATGTGGAAATAGGTACATTTGAAATCAATCATAATACCGCCACAATTAATATGCTGATTAAGCGTAAAGTTAAGCTAGTAAAAGCAGAAGATAAAACGGCAATTAATGAAGTTGCTGGGTTATTAGTCAATAATTTAGCAACTTTCAATAATTACACCATCGTTAGCGATGGGGAAATTAATATTAAATCTTTGCAAGTGAAAATTAGCAGTAAACAGACCTTTGATTTATTAAAATCGAAAGGTGTAATTGATGCTGATAAATTTGATTTCCATGCTGAATATACCCTACAACTAGATAACCTACCTCTTGTTCCCTTTGACGGATATTACAGCAGCATTGATGGTTCATTTACTCAATTAGCAGAAATCAAAGTTTTATCTAGTATTATTTCTGCTTTGCTGCGAAATGAATCTGATTTTTTTATCCCTGAACAGGTGGACGAATTGAAAAACCATTATTTATCAAAAAATCTCTATCTAAATTTCCCCACTACCAATGAATACAGCGATTTAAAATCAGCTTTAGCTAATGGTATAGTTGACACCCATGTTAGCTATAAAATTGACATTGGTAGTCCCGAAATTCTCAATTTCAGTAAACTACATTCTGCTAATAAATTTCTGGAAAGGAGATATCAAGCTTATGACAAAGTAACAGGAGAGATTTTTACAGAACCGACTTTAGATTTAACTTTCCAAGAAAATATCGCTTTTCGACATAAGCCAATTTCTGCCAGAATGAAAATTACTAAAGTTGATGACTTTATGCAAACCATTTTCGATGATTTTCTGGGAATAGTAGAAAATGGTAAAGTTGCAGAAATTTTGCATCAAGTTGGTGCTGACAGTTTAGCTTTAGTTATGCAAGCTAAACACGCTAGTAAAAGTGTTAGCAAAGAAGAACTTGTATCAGCATTAGCAGCAGCTAAGAAAAAATTAGAACAATACGCAGAGAAAATTTACCGTGAAAAAATTTCACCCCTCGTTTTTTACATCGGTTCAACTGGTTTATTACCTGATGAAATGACAGCTAAAGCGATGACTGCTGACGAACTAGCTAGTAGATATCCTCATTTACACTTTTCTAAACATGAAAAAGAAGGAACATTCTTTGTAGTTGGTGATAGCATTATTAGCGTCTATTCTCAAGTTGAATATTACAGTAAAAAAGCGGTTGTGGGTGTAGAAGAATAGATTTTGATTGCATATTAAACATAAAAATGCTCAGGTAATTATTACTTGAGCATTTTTTCTATTAAGTATTTCTTGAGGTAGTGATAAAGATGTAGTGATGAAAAATTTAGGCAGCAATACAGGAATTATAATGATGAATAAAATACCAAATAGCTCCAATATGATTTTCTAACTTTTTAGAAAAAGATAACGCACTTCTAACTAGACGAGAAATTCTGGCTCTATTGCTCCCTTTATGGTAAAGAATTTTAAATAAATAGACCTCTTGCAGAATTGATTTTGTGTTATAGTAGTAAATTTTTTAAAATCTGAATGGAGTGAGATAACTAAAAAGATTGATGCCTGGGGTATTTGTAGGGATAGTTATAATCGCAGAACGTCTAACAGAAAAAACATCACCAAAAAAAGATAAAATCAAATTCTGTTATTATCAGAATCTGAGGTGATGAAAAAATGAAATATAGATATATCCAACAACTAAAACCAAGAGCATTTAAACG
>DATGXB010000005.1:0-16195 GCA_035299225.1 Nostocaceae cyanobacterium
GCGCCAAAGAATTTCTCGTCTAGTTAGAAGTGCTTTATCTTTTTCTAAAAAGCTAGAAAATCACATTGGAGCTATTTGGTATTTTATTCATCATTATAATTCCTGTATTGCTGCCTAGATTTTTCATCACTACATCTTGATCACTACCAGGAATAAAAATGAATCGCTATGTTATTAATATTCTTGCTAGTCAAGACTTGAGCGAAATTGCTGAATATTTCCAACAAAACACCTGTTTTTTTTGGAACTCGTGTACCTGTGAAAAAATTACTGGATTATTTAGAAGCAGGTGATTCGCTGAATGTGTTTTTAGATCATTTTCCTAGCGTGAGTCGTGAACAAGCGATCGCATCCTTGGAACTAGCAACAAAAAAAGCGGGCGATGGGACTCGAACCCACGACGTTCACCTTGGGAAGGTGACATTCTACCACTGAATTACACCCGCACATTAGGTTATTATAACACAATAAGGGTAAAAGTAAAGAGTTTGATAGAAATTAGGGGGAAGATCAGGAAAAGATGCGATCGCCTACGGCGGGCGTTTCGCCATCAGCTACGCTGGGCGTTTCGCGATCGCCTACGGTGGGCATTTCGCCATCGCCTACGGTGGGCATTTCACCATCAGCTACGGTGGGCTTTGCGCGATCGCCTCTTCTCCTTAAATTACTCCCTCTATCCACTAGTTAGGGCAAAAAGGGACGGCAATCATAAATGTCATAAGTAATTAGGCAGAATTAATTACACAACTTATTTCCCTGTTCCCTGTTCCCTGTTCCCTGTTCCCTTGCTTTACGTAGGAAATTAATTTTGCACAACTGCTTATCAAGCACTATCCAGCCGATAGTAAAAATCCCCCGTCTACAATAGATTTATTTAAACCCTATAAAAAACTACAGATATGTGTGATAATACCTACTACCAAACTCATCCCCATAATTTCATTTATAATAAAAACCTTGATAAGCTGAATTAATATTTACTTTGTAACTATAAACCAGCACAAATGTCATATTAAACTAAGTTTACTCACAGCACAACTAACTCAACTATATCTAGTAAATACATCTAACAATATGTTCAATACCACAGAAATTATCATTAATGCTTTTGTCCAGCAAATCAGAGACGGTTATAGTCGCACTTATGGCGGCTTAAAAACATCCTATCAAGATATAATTGCTTGGGCTGGTAACATGGCATTAGAAAACATTGCCAACAGCGACGCACTTTATCACAACGTAGAACACTCAGTCCTTGTCACCCTAGTCGGTCAAGAAATATTACGCGGTAGACATATTCGGGAAGGAGGTGTTTCCAGTGAAGATTGGTTACATTTCATCATTTCCTTAGTTTGTCATGATATCGGTTACGTTAAAGGAGTCTGCCGACAAGACCGAGAAGCAGAAGGTTTATATGCCACAGGGAAAAACGGTAAAATGATCTCCCTCCCCCCTGGTGCTTCAGATGCCAGCCTTACCCCCTATCATGTAGACCGGGCTAAACTATTTATTGATGAAAGATTTGGCGGACATCATTTAATAGATGCCGAAGCCATCAAAAGTAACATAGAATTAACCCGTTTTCCCGTCCCCTCCGCCGATGACCACCAAGACACCAATAGTTTTCCTGGTTTAGTTCGTGCAGCCGACTTAATTGGTCAACTTAGTGACCCCCGTTACCTGCGAAAAATCACTTGCTTATTTTACGAATTTGAAGAAACAGGAATTAACAAAGTATTAGGTTATCAAAATCCCGGCGATTTACGCAAAAATTACGCCAAATTTTATTGGCATGGCGTTTATCCCTATATCAAAGATGGACTGCGTTATCTTTCCCTCACTCAACAAGGAAAACAAATTTTAGCCAACCTTTACTCCAACGTATTTGTAATTGAACATGAAAAACAACACGAAGAATTACGATTTTTAGTAGAACAGCTACACGCTTAAAGATTAATATCAATCTAACCAAAAAACTAACAATTAACTTAAAACTATGAATTGGTGGCAGAGATTCCAGAAAAACCCCTTAGCAAAATTTGGAGCAATTCTACTAATTTGCTTTTACCTTGCCGTGATTGCGGCTGATTTTATCGCTCCCTACAGTCCCTATGAACTACAAACAAATGCTTCCTTACTGCCACCTACCCAAATTCACTTTATTTCCCCCACAGGACAACTAAGCACACCCTATATTCACCCTACCACTCAAGGACCAACCAGCCTAGAAACAGGGGAACGAAACATCATAATAGACAAAACCAAACCCTCCCCTATTCGTTTATTTGTTCAAGGTGCAGAATATCAACTATTTAGATTAACTTTACCATTACCCCCAAAATGGGATGAAGTTACAATCATTCCTGGTATTACCTTAAATTGGCATTTATTCGGTGCAGATAACGGAGCAAAAATCAACCTATTAGGTACAGACGACCAAAGCCGAGATCAATTTACTCGTCTTTTGCATGGTGGTCGCATTAGTCTATTTATCGGCATTTTCGGGATTATCATCACCTATCCCATCGGCTTAACTATTGGTGGTATTTCTGGTTATTTTGGCGGCTTAGTTGATGCCATTATTATGCGGTTTACCGAAGTCTTAATGACCTTTCCCGGCATTTATTTATTAGTTACACTTTCAGGAGTTTTAAACCCACAATTAACCAGTAGTCAACGTTTTATCCTCATAGTTTTAATTACCTCTTTAATCAGTTGGTCAGGTTTAGCCAGAGTCATTCGCGGACAAGTATTATCAATTAAAGAACGTGAATTTGTGCAAGCAGCCCAAGCTATGGGTGCAAATCCACTGCATATAATTCTCAAGCATATTTTACCCCAAACCACAACCTATGTAATAATTTCTGCCACCTTAACCATCCCTAGTTTTATTGGTGCAGAAGCAGTATTAAGCCTCATCGGTTTAGGCATCCAACAACCCGACCCTTCCTGGGGCAATATGTTATCCTTAGCCTCAAATGCCTCAATTTTAGTATTACAACCCTGGCTAATTTGGCCGCCAGCAATTTTAATTATCCTCACCGTTTTATCATTCAACTTATTAGGTGACGGACTACGCGATGCCCTAGACCCCCGCAGCTTACAAAGATAATCGGCGTTGCTGATTTTGAGGATGAAAACAATTTTGCATACATTCAAAACTCTTGTAGAGACGTTCCATGGAACGTCTCTACACTCAAAAACATCCCGCACTTATGCAACACCGATAATCAAAACTCGTTCCTAGCCTCCTACGTGTACACATAATTCCAAAAAACTAGACTCACAAATCCGAAAAGTCTTGTTAGATAAGGGTTTCATCAAAAACGATATATTCTCAATAACTTATATCTATTGAGAATGGAAAACGAGAAATCAAGGGTTTGGAATCAAAGAATTTGGGAAAACAGAATTGTGATCAACTTGTGTGTACACAGTAGGAATTTAATCAAGAAATTCCCACCCTACCAATATTTATGTGCGAGAACGTAATAATTGCACAAAGGTATCGCTCACAGTATGGTCTTTAGTATCAGCAGCGTATTGAATTAATTTTTCTCGTAATTCTTTGGCTGCATCTAGAGGTAATAAAGTGGCTAATAAAAAATAAACTCCTCGAAAACGGGGGTCGCTAATATGGTCAATGAGACGATTTTTTGCGTCGTCACTATCACCGAGGAAATTTTGCACTAGAAAGAAGTCCATAATTTTATCATGACGAAAATACCATTCTTTTTTTGCTTCCCCTTTTTCATCTTTCCATTGACGGCTAATTACCATTTTATATTTTTCATCTTCTAAAGACATGACCACCTGTGGAAAATTATCTGCGGGTAAAGCTTGTTCATCATTCAGCCGCATTTGATAAACGGCTTCTGAGAATTTTTTTAACGGAAATTCTTGTTTCCATTCTGCTAAATATTCCCCAGACATTAAATTATATTGCTGTTGTTGCAGATGAAATAAATCTGGATATTCATTTTGTGATATCATTAAAGATACCAGGGATAAATCCATAGGGTTAGATAAAATTCTTTGAGATGCGGCTAACTCTTCTAGTGAGTGGGGATGATGCAAAGTTTGGTTTAAATATTCAGTGCAGGCTTTTTGATAATCTTTACCTTGAACTTTGGCATTTTGAGGAAGTCGCGGGGCACGAGAAAGTAAAAAATCTTGAATTTGATTTTGTTCTAGGGGTTGTAGTTTATAGATTTTTGCGGTTGAGGGTGGAGTCCATTCTAAGGGCTGGGTAGTCATGATAATATTGCCCCGGAAATAACTTTCCACAAATTGAGTAATTTTCGCTCTTGTATCGGCGGTAACTTCGTTTAAACCATCAATGCAAATATCTAAAGCACCGCTATAAATTAAGTTTTTCAAAAAGTTCTCATCTTGAGCTTGTCCATGTAATTTAGCTTGGATAGCTTCAATAACTCCATTTTCACATTTTTGGGCTGGTAAGTAAACTATTATCTGTCGAGAATTTTTCAGCAGATGACGGATAAACATTGTTTTACCTAAACCAGAATCACCTTCTATAATGATTTGTCCTTTGATGCTAGGTAATGCGGTGGTAATGGGAACTGTATCTTCTGTTCCGGGAATTTTTAATTTTGATGTTGGGAAATATGCTTTTTCATCAAATCTATCTAAAGCTGCATCGGCTAATAAGGAAGGTTTAAAAGGTTCAAATAGTTTACGACGGAAGAAGGGAAACCAAGTCAGGAGAAAACCGACATAACCCATACCGAGTATACGTCTTACCCAAGGATTCCAAAAAAAGATTGCTTGGACTTGGGGAAATTTAGGATAGGCAAAAATCAGAGCTAACCAAAAAGCCAGATGTGTAATAATGGTGTTTCTGGCATTAAAGAAATATTGCAAACCTTGGAGATTAATGATTACTGACAGAATCGAATCAGCTTCGTTATAGCCAGCTTGTTTAAGGTTCTTGTAGTGGTTTTCTAAAAGAATAATATCTTGAGGTTGCCAAGATACTTGACGAAAGACTGTAGCAATTTTACTTGCTAAATCTTTTCGTAATTTTGGTAAATCTTCGCTAGGTTTCCAAACTTGGAGAAAAACATCTAGAGTTTTTTTACCTTCATCATATTTAATTTGATTAGGCGTTGTTTTAGGTTTACCCAGCCATTTGAGTAGTGTTTTTACCTCTTCAGTTCCACCACCTAAAAAGTAGGTCAAAAAACGCCATTTTTTAAACTCTGATTGACCTTCATAATAAATGCTGTCTGAAATTACTACAACATTATCTAAATTTAGTTGTCCTATATTTCCTAATGCCACAGCTGCACCCCAACGCACATAGGAGTTAACATTTTTATCTTTGAGGATGTTCACGATGTCAGGAATGTAAGGTTTAGCTGCTTCTCCCAAGTTTCCTAATGCCTCAGCCGCACTACTACGCGCATTGGAGTCAACATTTTCATCTTTGAGGATGTTCAGGATGTCTGGGATGTAGGGTTGAGCTGCTTCTCCCAGCTTTCCTAATGCCTCAACCGCATCCCCACGCACATAGTAGTCAACACTTTTATCTTTGAGGATGTTAGCGATCTCAGGGACGTAGGGTTGAGCTGCTTCTCCCAGGTTTCCTAATGCCACAGCCGCACCAATACGCACATAGGATTTAACACTTTTATCTTTGAGGAAGTTGAGGATGTCTGGGACGTAGGGTTGAGCTGCTTCTCCCAGGTTTCCTAATGCCACAGCCGCACGAGAACGCACATAGGAGTTAACACTTTTATCTTTGAGGATGTTAGCGAGCTCAGGGACGTAGGGTTGAGCTGCATCTCCCAGGTTTCCTAATGCCACAGCCGCACTCCCACGCACATAGGATTTAACACTTTCATCTTTGAGGAAGTTGAGGATGTCAGGGATGTAGGGTTTAGCTGTATCTCCCAGCTTTCCTAATGCCTCAGCCACACGAGAACGCACCGAGAAGTCAACCTTTTCATCTTTGAGGAAGTTGAGGATGTCAGGGACGTAAGGTTGAGCTGCTTCTCCCAGCTTTCCTAATGCCTCAGCCGCACGAGAACGCACATAGGAGTTAACACTTTTATCTTTGAGGATGTTAGCAATCTCAGGGACGTAGGGTTGAGCTGCATCTCCCAGGTTTCCTAATGCCTCAGCCGCATGAGAATGCACAAAGAAGTTAACATTTTCATCTTTGAGGATGTTAGCGATGTCTGGGATGTAGGGTTTAGCTGCATTTCCCAGGTTTCCTAATGCCTCAGCCGCACCAATACGCACATTGGGGTCAACATTTTTATCTTTGAGGAGTTTGGCAGCTTTTTGAGCAACTTCCTCTGATTTTGGTAGTGCTGATTTTAAATCTTTTGGGTCATACTCATTTAATTTCTCAAAAGCATATTTCTTTACTTCGTCATATTCATCATCTAGGGCGGCTAGTATACCGTTTATTTGCCACTGTTGCGGTTTGGGTTTGGGTGGTTGTGTGGCGCTTACCCATGAACAGGAAAGGTACAGGGTCAGTAAAAGAGTAATGGGGAAAAGCAGCCAGGGAGAAGGTTTTTTAGATGGTAGGGAAATTAGTAGCATGGTTTGGAGGTAGATACAGGAAAATTAGGCGAAAATGAATGAAATTAGCTCAAATTGTCGAAAAATTGATTTTTAAGTAAATACTACAGAATTTAAAATTCATTTTCGGTGGATTTAATACCAACTATATCTTATTAAGCTTAATCTCTCAGAACCCTACCCCTGTAACATTTTTGCTAAACCTCTGCTTTCCTCTGGGTGAACAAAATACACACCGCCGCTAATAAAAATGCTGAAATTGTCCCGACTCCTCCCCATGCTGGTGTAATAATTTCCATTTTGGGAAACATGACACCAAATAAACTCATAGCTAAGGAAAAGCCACCGAAATACATCCCTATTCCTAAGCCTCCCCAACGTTCAGGCATTAAATTTAAACAAAAGGGAATTACCCCGTTGACAATTAAACTGAATCCGGCTATGATGATTAATATAATGGGAAAGAGTGCGCCCATATATAACATAATTGCAATTCCGCAGATAGTCGCAGCAATTCCTAAAAGCATTGTCCGAGTATTACCCAGTTTTACGCCGATAAAACCAGCAGGTAAGGCAGCAGCAGCGAGGGTTAAACCTACTGCTAACATGAGTAGGCTAATGTCTGTGGTGGGGTATTGAAGTTTGAGCATTTTATTTAGTGCATCCATGAGGAAGCGAGTACCAAAGGCGATACTTGCACCTGTGAGGAAGATGTAAATTAAGGGTTTGATGGGTATTTTGGGGGTTTGGATGTCTGAGGTTGGGGGTGGGGGTGGAAAAAATCTGAGGGTGAAACCTGCGGTGAGGAGGACGAAGGAGGCGATCGCAAAAGCCCAAATTTCCCCTAAACTTAAAATAAACTGATTACCATAACCGCGAAAAGCTCCCACTATCCCACCAGCTAAAGTTACCAAACTCGCAGCAAGTGGTAATTCTTGGGGTGTGGCATATCTCCCTAAAAATGACATTGCAGGAGAACGAAATATTGTCATGGCGATCGCCCAAGCTACCAAAGTTAAAGGTAAAATTCCTTTTAATACTTCTATTGGGGGAACGAATGTCAAAATACAAGGAATAGCTAATAATAATGCGGAAGATAAAATTACACCAACAGTAATAAAAGGCAATTTTGAACCAATTTTAAAGCTAGTGCGGTCAGAAAGTCCCCCCATCAATGGTTCTAATATCATTCCTAAAGCGTTTTCTAGTATTAACAACCCAGCTGCTAAGGTTGCGGGAAAACCAAATTGAGTTAATAATTTTGGTAAATAGGCGTTGTAAACTAGCCAAGTCAAGGTAATCGCCGCTTGTAACCCGGCTAATAGCCCAACTCGAAGCCAGAGAATATTAAATGAAGATTTGGAATTATCCATAAATTTGTATTTAATGTAGAAATTTTGGCGTTGCTGATTCATTGGATGAATTTTGTGTCACGCAAAGGCGCAAAGACGCAAAGACGCAAAGAATCTACTTTCTGCTTTGGAAAAAAGATTCTATTCATCCCGCAATTATGCAACGCCGAAATTTTATATAACACTTTCCCAAAATATTTATTACAGATAGTTGCAAAAATTCAATTAGGCTGGAACGAGAAATTTTGTAGAAACGTTCCGTAGAACGCCTCTACATTTTTGTACAGATGTTTAATACTGAGGAACAGAAGGATCTATTTCTTGACTCCAAGCATTAATTCCACCTTTGACATTAGTTCCCTCAATTCCTGCCACTTTGAGGATAGCCAAGGCTTTTGCGGAACGTCCCCCCATTTTACAATGAGCGATTAACCGGTGTCCATTAAGTAATTCTTTAACTTTGGCTACACCTTCACCGTTTTCAATTTCTGGTAAAGGTACTAAAACTGAACCAGGAATTTTTCCAATTTGGTATTCATTGGGGTTACGAACATCCAATAAAAGGAAGTCTTTAGCACCACTATCAATTAATGCTTTCAATTCCTGAACAGTCATTTCTGCAACTTCCATCTGCTGTTTAGCCTCCTGTGCTTTAGCTTGGGGAATACCGCAAAACTGTTCGTAGTCTATCAGCTTTTCGATAACGGGACGTTCTGGGTTAGGACGCAACTTTAATTCCCGGAATTTCATATCTAAGGAGTTGTAAAGCAGCAGTCTTCCGCTTAAAGTTGTCCCTTGTCCTAAAATAATTTTTACTGTTTCGGTGGCTTGAATTACACCAATCATTCCTGGTAATATTCCTAATACTCCACCTTCTGCACAGGAGGGAACCATTCCTGGTGGTGGTGGTTCGGGATACAGGTCACGATAATTAGGCCCTTCTTGATAATTAAATACGGTTGCTTGTCCTTCAAAACGGAAAATAGAACCGTAAACGTTAGGTTTATTTAATAATACACAAGCGTCATTAACTAAATATCTGGTGGGGAAGTTGTCTGTTCCATCTACGACGATATCATAAGGCTTGATGATATCTAAGGCATTTTCGGAACTCAGACGAGTTTCGTATAAGTCTACCTGACAATGGGGATTAATTTCTAAAATCCGGTTTTTTGCTGATTCGATTTTGGGTTTACCTACCCAGGATGTTCCGTGAATAACTTGGCGCTGGAGGTTGGAAGTGTCAACTACATCAAAATCAACAATGCCAATTCTACCGATACCGGCTGCGGCTAAGTATAACAGGAGTGGAGAACCTAACCCACCGGTGCCAATACATAAAACACTAGCAGCTTTCAGGCGCTTTTGTCCCTCGATTCCCACTTCTGGCAAAATTAAGTGTCGAGAGTAACGTTCATAATCATCTTTTGTTAACTGGATTTGATCCAGATCGGGATTAAGCATAGCAGTTGCACGGAAAAAGCTCAAGAGTATTAATTTTAGCGGAAAATTATATTTATTGTATTAGTCATTAGTCATTGGTCATTAGTCATTAGGGAAATAAGTGATTTTTTCCCTTTGCGGCTTTCCCCTGTACCCTAAAGTTCAGATTTGATCAGGGGTTCAGGTTGAAACTGGTGATGATGGTCTAAAGTCCAGCTTTTTATATTGCTGGTTTGGCCATGTTCGACCGAGACTATTATATACGAGTATTCTGGCCAAGCATAGAGGCGATCGCATTCTGAGGGAATAGCGGGATGATCAGGATGAGAATGATAGATTCCAATTATACACAAATTCCGGTCACGGGCGGCTTTTTGGATTTTCAGTAGTTCTGGGGGAGCGATCGCGTATCTATCTTTGGTACTATGGTCAAAATCACTTTCTCTACAATTTTCCCTATTCCAAGCATTAGCTGTAGGTATTACTTCTACTACAATTTTTCTCTCAGTATTCACATAACCTAAAATTACCCCGCAGCACTCTTGAGGATAAGTATTTTCTGCATGAGTAGTGATAATTTTTAGGTGTTCTGGTTGTAGTTGAATCAATTTTCTGTGTTTTTGTAATTGGAGGGTGAACATGATCACCCTAAGTTTAGTGAAATTACAACATTAAGCCAAAAGATTTACTTTTCCTGTAGCTAGGTCATAAACACCACCCACAATCTTTAATTTACCTTCATTCTTTAAGTTTCTTAAGATTGTAGAACTTTCTGCTAATCTTTGGACTTGATATTGCACATTAGCAGCAATGGAATTATTTTCCAAATTGCCATTTCTACGTCTAACAGTTTCTACAGCTGGTTTAATTTCTTCTACAAATACCCCCATTCTCCCAGGTAAGGGATCACCTTTAATTGCTGCTTGTACCGCACCACATTTAGCATGACCTAAAACTAAAATCAATTGACTTCCCAATACAGCACTAGCAAATTCTAAACTACCTATAGCGGTTTGACTAGCCACATTACCCGCTACTCTCACATCAAATAAATCTCCTATGCCTTGATCAAAAACAATTTCTGCTGGTACTCTAGAATCAGCACAACCGAGAATAGATGCAAACGGATACTGACCGTCCGCAGTTTGTTGTAAACGTAATTTTGATTGGTTAGGACTAAGACGTTTTCCTTCCACAAACCGTCCATTTCCTTCTACTAACCTTTTTAAAGCTTCCTCCGGGTTAACAGGTTTTGGCTTTGCACTAGGATCAACTGGTTTTTGTGCAATTGCTGGTTGAGGTGTCCAAAGTAACCCACTAGCAGCACTCGCACCCACACCTAAACTAGCTGTACCGGCTAATTTTAAGAAGTTTCTTCGTCCGATAAATCCAGTAATTCTATTCATTCCTTTGATCTCAAAAACAACAAAATTCTTTATCTACTTATTCAATCTCAATCAGCATCTTCCCTCACTCCAAGTAATTTTTAGAGTAGGGAATTGTTTATTTATTGCTGCAAGCTTAGTAACAAAAATTCGCCAGTTCTTTATACCATAACAGACTCTATGATAACAATAAAAGTAAACAAGAGATGGAATAAATTATGGTTAATCTAGATTATTATCTATGGTTAAATAAATAAATGAATGATGTTACAAAATCTTGGAAATGATAACTATTTTCAAGAAATGGAATGATAATTATTATCAAAGCATGATTAGAAAATGCTAGTTTAATCTCTTTTTCAAGTGAAACATGATATACTGGCAATATTCGTTATACATACCTTCCCCATTTTTACTACTATACTCGTCAATCTTTTTTTGAATAGCAGCTTTTGACCAAGTTTGATGGGGAAACTTCCGATTTAAGGCATTAATTACAGTATCCAGTGCAGTTTTACGGTTATCTTTTAGAGTTTGCAAATTCAAATTGAGAATATCATTTAGTTCTATTTAGCCTAATTACAAATATAGAGCAATTGTGTAAGGTTAGCAATTTTTTTGTTTTACGCGAAGATGGTTTAATTATTTTTATTTTATCAGCAGTTTTGTAAATTTAACGTGAGTTCGATGAACTAAAAAATGGCAGGAGGTAGAGCAGGCAAGCCTTTGGGATAAATGTCTAGTGACGGCTTGCTGGGTAAATAAGTGTAAGCAGTCAAACCAGCAAATAAGTTGACCATAAAATTTACAGGACTACGATGTCTTGAATGTTCTATTTGACACAGATTTTTAAGAAAGTCATTCACAGATTCAATGACAGCACGTTTACGAAGAAGAATTTTATCAATTAATTTCACTAAGCGATTTTTCATATTCTTCTTAGATTTAGTCACTAGCTGTAAACCACGTTCATATAACTGCTCAAATAATTCTTGTGAGATATAACCCCGGTCGCCAAAAATTTTCCCAATAATATCTTTAGTCATCTCTGGTACAGGTTTTCGGTCGTCTATATTAGCAGGCGTTAACTTAAATGCTAGTAGTTCTCCTTTCTCGTTAATCACCAAGTGCAGTTTAAAACCAAAATACCAACCTACAGAATTTTTCCCCCATTTAACTAATCCCTTAAATACTTTATGTGAGTGCGCTCTTGCTGGATGACAAACTTCAATTGGGGTAGAGTCAATAAAGCTAATGCCTGTAACTTCTCCGGTACGTGTATGTACAAAACAACACAATAGCATCAAGCACCAGGGCATTAACTCTACAAATCGGTTGTAACTGACTAGATTAGGGAATGCACTTCGCCAACCAGGCAGAACTTGCAGTGTGTAAAACTCTTTAAACGTTTTATATCCCGAACCATGAAAAGCAATCATAATTGTCATGACTTCTGACAAATGCATCCTGGAGCTACTACGACGTTCACCTTTCACCCTTGGTAACTGCGGTACTTGCTCCCACATTTTCTCCCATGTGTTACAAAAATCATCCACATCACAAAATATCTGTGTTACATCCAACCGAGATACAATAGTAGACATTGCTGAGACTCCCTTTGTTTTTTTGTCTAAATATAGTCTCAGCTTTTTTTGCGTCCTTTTCAACCCCGTCGAACTCACGTTAAATTTAGAATTAATTTAGATACAGAAAGGGGAAAGGACATGGCACTGCCATGTCCCTACGAAATCAGATATAATTAGGATAAAAAAAGTTTATTTTTGATTTGGAAATGGGTTAATGTGCTTTGGCTGCACCTAGATATAGTTCTCCTACTTTGGGGTCATTTAATAGTTGTTTACCGGGTCCTGATATGGCATCGCGTCCTGATTCTAAAACGTAACCTCTATCAGCCATTTCTAAGGCTTTTCTGGCGTTTTGTTCTACTAAAACTATGGCTGTACCACTTTGGTTAACTTGTTTAATTTGCTCAAATACTTGAGTGACTAAAATGGGGGATAAAGCGGCTGAGGGTTCATCTAATAATAATAAAATGGGTTCTAACATTAAGGCTTTACCCATAGCTAACATTTGTCTTTCTCCACCGGAGAGGGTACCAGCGCGTTGATTACGGCGATCGCTCAATCTGGGAAACATATCGTATATTTTATTCTTTAGGGGTTTTAATGGCACATTGCGAACAAAAGCCCCCATCTCTAAATTCTCTTCTATACTTAAGGAAGGGAAGACGTTAGCGATTTGGGGCACATAGCACATTCCCATCTGGACAATTTTATCTGATTTTAGTCCAGCGATATTTTTCCCGTTGAAGTTAATTGTACCTGTGTGTGGGCTCAATAGTCCAAAAATTGTTTTAGCTAGGGTGGATTTACCTGCACCGTTGGGACCGATGACGGTGACAAGTTCCCCTGGTAATACGCGAAAGTTGATACCTTGCAGAATATCCACGTCTTTAATATAACCGGCGTGGACGTTGTGGACTTCTAAGAGATAGTCATTAGTCATTAGTCATTAGTCATTAATTATTACTAGGACTTACGCAGGAGGTAAGAAAAATCTGGCTAAAAATATTGCTTTCTCGGTAGCAATGCAAGAAATATCTTAAATCTGACGTAAGTTTAAATTGATTTATCACATCAGGGGACAATTATGATCAACAATAACTGATTTTTGATTTAGTTTTGTAGGGCGGATGTTGCCCACCCTACTTGTAACTTATTCTGGGGTTTTTTGCAAATCGGGTCTTTCTTCTGGGACGATCGCACCTTCTACTGGGCAAACTTGTAAACAAATGCCACAGTCTATGCAGGTTGCAAAATCAATCCAGTACCAATCTGTACCTTTGATGTTTTTCCCTGGACCCTCGTGAATGCAAGCAACTGGACAAGCACTTACACAGTCAGCAACGCCTTCACATACTTCTGTGACTATGGTGTGTGGCATTTTCTCGGATTCCCTCTCTCTTAAAATGAATGTACAGCAGGGAACAGGGAACAGGGAACAGGGAACAGGCAATAGGCAATAGGCAATAGGCAACAGGTAACAGTGAAATTTAAGTATTTATTTCCCCCTTGCCCCCTGCACCCTGCACCCCTGCCTCTTTCCCCCCTGCCTCTTTCCCCCCTGCACCCCTGCCTCTTCCCCCCTGCCCCTATCTTACCGCTTCTATTTTCGGTGTTCCGTTGGGTTGCAGCCAAGCGATTTGGGGAATTTGGCGATCGCGTGCATATTGACGAAGTGCCTCTTTATCTCTGCCTCCCAAGTCAATTTCTACTCTAACCAAATGAGTAGAATCACGTAATCTTTGGGCATAGGCAAAGGCTGTAGCTATCTCTTGGGGGGTTTCTGGAACTACTAGCCAATTACTAGCGGGAGTCTCCTGGGGTAATTCCTGATTTGATGCTAAAACTTGGTATAAATCATCTATATTTAGCACAAATCCAATACCGGGAATATCCTCACTCTGGGGATGGTATAGCCCTAGTAATTGGTCATAGCGACCACCACGCCCTAAAATACGGGTTTTTCCCCTGGTATTATGAACTACTTCAAATACAATTCCGGTGTAATAGTCAATGGTTTGAATCAGACTCAGATCCAGAATTAGGGAAATTTGACCGTTAGTTTCTAATAAATCTACCAAGGATTTGAGTTCGTTAACGGCTTGTTGCTGTTCTGGGGCTAAGTTTAAGCTGCTGACTTTTTCTAAGACATCTTGACTATTTCCCCGCAAATCTAGCATGATTCTGGCTCTTTCGTGCAATTCATCGCTCAGAGGCAGAGTGTCTAAAGTTACACGATCAAGATGTGCGATCGCCTTTCTGACTTGACTTTGCAAGTTCACCGGAAAAGCATCTAACAGTGAACGAGTAATTCCCGCTTCACCTAAAATTAAATGCCAGTCTTGTAAACCTAAAGCTTGTAAACAGTCGGCTATTAACAGCAGCACTTCTCCATTGGCTAATAAACCACCAGCGCCTAATAACTCCACACCCGCCTGATAATACTCTTGCTGGCGATTATGATGACCTTCCCAATTACGGCGAAATACATTAGCATTGTAGTACAACCGTTGGGGAAATGTCGCTCCGGCCAGATGTGTAACAACAGTACGAGCAATGGAGGCTGTTAGTTCTGGACGCAAGCCTAATTCTTCATTAGAGTTATTTTGGACTTGAATTACCCTTTGACGCTGAATTGCTTCACCTGCGAGTAAGGTATCCATACGTTCTAAAGTTGAGGTAATAATTCGGTGATATCCCCAACGATGGAAAATGTACTGTAACCTTTCTTCAATCCAGCGTTTTTGTGCAACGTCTAAGGGTAATAAATCTCTGGCTCCTGCTGCTGGTTGATACACCATTATTTTTTCTTCCCGCCAAACAAACCACCAAATAAACCACCACCCGACTGATCGGACTTATCTCCTTTATGAGATGAGCTTGTGTCAGCTGCACCAGATTGTTTTCCTAAAGCCTTATCTATTTTGGGTTTCCATTCCAAAGCGACTTGATCATTAGGATCTAATTTTAGTGCGTTTTCAAAGTGGATTTTAGCCATTTTTAGCTGATTTTGCTTTAAGTAAGCCAAGGCAATCATACTATGACAACGGCTATTTTTGGGTTCTAGTTTGAGAGCATCTTGTAATTCAATTCTGGCTTGAGCAAATTGGTTTTTCTCCATCAACCCTTGAGCGCGACGGATGTATTGCTCAGTAACGGCATCTTCTTTTGGTGGGGGTGGAGTTTTGTCGGAGTTTTGTGCTGTGGGAGTAGAATTAGTAACGGAAGGTTTAGCAGCTTGTGAATTTGCTAATGGTTTGCCAGCACTCCGCATTAGGTAAACCAGATTTAATTCACTAATTTGGGCAATAACTTGAGCAGCTTGTGATAATGACTTAAATTGAGTTTCGGAAATTTGAGCGATCGCACTTTTATACATTAAATCAAAATTTGGGGCAGCCGCAATTTGCCTGGCCACATTGCTCGTTAACTCAATAGAATTGCCTTCTTGAACAAAGCGTTTACCCATTTGGGACAATACTAGAATATATTCAGCACGCGATCGCTCTACTGACAGTTTTTCATAAGCAGGGTTAACCAGCTTAGACAATAACTGATTAGCAATCTCCTTTTCTTCATCACTCGCAGCTACACAACTATCTGGGTGTAAGCGTCGGGCTATTTTCAGATAGCGTTTACGGATTTCTTTAATATCCGCATCAACAGGTACACACAGAACTGCGTGATGATCTATCAAGTCATATTTAAATAATCCGCGTTCTAATTTAAAAGACATAGTAGAAATCCAGCACCCGAAAAAGAGTGATATTGGTTTAGTTTACTTTGCTGGTTGAGGCCATTGTAAGTAGTGGTTTAACCTAATTTGGAGGCAGGGGGCAGGGGGCAGAAGGCAGGAGGCAGGGGGGCAGGGGGGCAG
>DATGXB010000006.1:0-14879 GCA_035299225.1 Nostocaceae cyanobacterium
CCCTACCGTACTCAAGGCTAATTTCAGAATATTAATTGCGGCATTCCAATCCCTATCCATCACAAACCCACACTCACAAACATGAGTTCTTGTAGATAGAGATTTTTTCACCACCGCACCACAATTAGAGCATTGTTGAGAGGTATAAGCAGGATTAACAGCAACAGTTATCTTGCCAAACTTCACACCAAAATACTCTAACCATTTTCTGAACTGATACCAACCAGCATCATTAATTGCCTTGGCGAGACAGTGATTTTGAACTAAATTCCTAATCCTCAAATCTAGCCTACGGCAACGGCTCCGCCGAACATAGGCCACCAAATCGTTAGATTGGATTACGCAACGCGCCACTCTCTTGGCGTGTTCTAGCCTTCGGCGGGCTACGCCTACCCGTTGCCTACTTATTTTGAGGTGTACCCGTCCTAGACGATTAACGGCTTTCTTGCGGTTGATAGAGCCTTTCTTTTTGCGAGAAACACGACGTTGACGAAGCTTTAATCGTTTTTCTCCTTTTCGATAAAATTTAGGATTCGGTTCACTATGTCCATTACTATCGGTGTAGAACTCTTTTAAGCCAACATCTAAACCCACAGTTTTACCTGTTGGTTGTGTTTCTACTTTGTTGTCTACACTGATTAAGAATTGGGCATAATATCCATCTGCACGACGTACTAACCTAACCCGTTTTATTTGTTCTATTGGGTAGAAATTTAAATCCCACGTTCCTTTTAGTTTTAATTTGCCAATGCCTTTTTTGTCGGTGAAAGTAATTTGTTTTCTCGTTTCTGATAACTTCCAACCAGATGTTTTATATTCCACTGACCGGTTATTCTTTTTGAATTTTGGATAACTTTTCTTCCCTGGAATATTCTTTTTGCAGTTATCATAAAAGCGAGCGATTGAGCTATATGCTCTTTCTACCCCTACTTGACAAGCATGAGAGTTTAAATCTTTAACAAAGGGATATTCAGCCCTCAATGCAGTGTTGTAGCGATATAACTCCTTTTGTCCTACATCACGATTATCCATCCAAAAACGGATACATTTATTGCGGACAAATTGAGCCGTTCTGATCGCATCATCTATGGCTGCATATTGAGTTTCTTTCCCTTTGACTTTAAACTCTAAAACTATCATTGACGTGGAAAACCTTTACGGCATCTATACCATAACACAAGTAAAGCCGCCCTGCAAGGGCGGGGCTTGTATCCCATTATTTCTGGTCAAAAGTGAAGAAAGCCTGTACCAGCTTGGTTGTTTGTTAGAATTGACTACTGACAACTGAAGAGTGACTAGTACATAATGACTGCCATATCTCATCGCTTTGAAACTTTAAGACGGAATCAGGAATGTGCTCTGATTCCGTTTATTACAGCTGGTGATCCTGATCTAGAAACGACGGCAAAGGCTTTGCAACTGCTGGATCAGTCGGGTGCGGATATGATTGAATTAGGTGTTCCCTATTCTGATCCTTTGGCGGATGGCCCTGTGATTCAAGCGGCGGCTACTCGCGCTTTACAAAAGGGTGCGACTTTAGAACAAGTCTTAGAAATGCTCAAAGGCATTACTCCCAATCTCCAAGCACCTATTATTTTATTTTCTTATTACAATCCGATTTTGCACCGAGGGATTGAGCAGTTTTTACAACAAATATCGGCGGCGGGTGTTGCTGGTTTGGTTGTGCCGGATTTACCTTTAGAAGAAGCGGCGGGTTTATTAGAACCTGCGGGGAAAATGGGGATTGATTTAATTTTGTTGGTTGCTCCTACTAGTTCCCCGGAAAGGATAGAAGCGATCGCTCGTGCTTCTGGTGGTTTTATCTATCTAGTTAGTGTGGCTGGTGTGACGGGAATGCGATCGCAAATTAGCTCACAAGTGCCAAATTTATTAAAATCTATTCGTAGTTATACTGATAAACCAATTGGGGTGGGTTTCGGAATTTCCGAGCCGGAACAAGCGCGACAGGTAAGAGAATGGGGTGCAGATGGGGTAATAGTTGGTAGTGCTTTTGTCAAAAGGTTAGCCCAAAATACACCGGAAGAAGGGTTAAAGGCGATCGCGCAATTTTGCCATGACCTGAAAACAGCAATTAAAACAACTTAACATTAGTATCAAAACTTCCTCTTGCTGACTGAGGAAATTTAGATTAAAAATATAACAGCGTAGTTTTTCCTGATGGGTAGGTAGACAATTTCACTGTACATGGTGAAAAACTCCACCGTAAATATCAGGTTACAAAAAACTACCTGCTATATTAGCTAATAGCTTGAATTTTATTTGACATACTCACCGCCCTAAAAGTGCGGAGATTCTGGGTTCAAAGAACAGTTGCAGGCATAGCCCGTCTTACACTATCTCGCCCGACAGACAATGCCCTGCCTGTTTCCACTAATCTATCAAAAAGCCGTCTTCACAGGACGGGGCTTTAAACCCAATTTTTTGGTAAACTTTCAGCAGGCGATCGCTTATGTGTGTGAGAGTGATTCGGTTAAAATTCAGTTACGGTAACAATGTTGGTGAGGGGTAGAAACTAATGAGTGAAAGTATGGCGTTTATTGGCGGAGTTGCCGTAGCTGGTTTAGCGGCTCTGCTATTGCTGAAAGGAACTAATACACCCATCCAGCCTAATTTTGCGGTTGCACCACAAATGCCAGCAACAGTTATGCAGCCTCAGCCAATGCAACAACCCGCACAATACCCCCCCAACTTGGGACAAACAGTAAATCCCAATCAACCACAACCAGGACCCAGTGCGGAAGAACGCATCGAAAGAGAAAAGCTGAATATGCAGCTGGAACAGTTAAAAAATGAAAAGCAACAATTAATATTACAAAACCAACAACAACAAAACCAAATTCAATATTTAACTCAACAAATTTGGAGTCAGCAAAATCAAGCTAATGCCAGAATAGCAGCCATGCCAGCAGCATCACTACCAGCCGGACAAACTCCTTGGTGGTCTTCACCCATAGTTTGGGCTGTAGGTGGAATGAGTTTAACTATCGGTGGTGGGGTTGTAGTTGCTGGGGTGTTATCTTTATTTTCTCCTAAACAGCGCCATACTCGTACAGTACAAGTCATTCCTTACACTGGCAATACACCAGTTTTAGCCCCCGCACGTCGGGCTGATTATCTACCCCATCGTGTAGAAGCAAGACGGGTAGAGTCACCGGAATATGATGAGGTTTAGTATGTAGGAGGCAGGAGGCAGGAGGCAGGAGGCAGGAGGCAGAAGTAATTATTCTTCCTTTTTGACTTTTGAATGCATAACTTTTCCTGCACTCTGCACTTCCTCCGTTAGTTAACTTCAGGCGTAGGTGTAGTAGTTGGTTGGGATTTGATTTGTTCGGCGGCTTTTTCGGCAGCTTGTTTAAATAAAGGTTCTAGTTTATCTCGCCAATATTTAATATTAGGTAACTTTTCTGGTTGATCTCGATAGGCTAGGACTTGATCCCATTGACCATTATCAATAGCTTTATTGATATCATTAGCTAAGGCTTCAGCTTTAGCCCAGTCATCTTGCCATTGTTTAATGAGTGCTGTGGTTTCTTGAAAAGTAGTTGCAGCATTACCAGGAATTGATCTTAAAGTAGCGATCGCCCCTTGCAAATCTCCTGATTCAAATTTTTCTCTAGCTTGGGCAATAATTTTCTCCTTTTGTTGATTTAGCTGGGATAATGTAGAGTCTTCAAATGGTGATTGCTCTATTTTTGGTTGTTGTGGTTGGGGAATAATAGGATTATTGATAATTTTGGGTTGTGGTTTGGGAATTGGTCGAGATGCAATTAAGGTACTATCATTTAAAGTTTTAATGGCAATTCCTTTATCACGTAAGCAAGCTTTCCATTCATCATTATTAGTAATTACCTCTGCATGAGCCCAAGCTAAACGCTCAGAATTAAACCTAATTTCTACCCAGTTGCCTTTTGTGCGTTTTCCCGTCACTTCAAAGGTACTTTCTTCACCAATAGCTTGCAAAATATTATCAGAATTAATTGCACTTGGTTCAGTACGAATATTAGAATTAGGTTTAATTACAGCTAAACAACCTTTAACTAATTTATTATTTCCTGCCCAATTAAATGTAAAGTCTTTAATATTGGGATAAAAATTTGTCATTAAAACTGCCACACCACCAGCCAAACAAATACCAATGATTAAAGGCCAAGGATCAGGTTTATAATCTTTACGATTATCCTTACGATTAGTTGTAGTCACATCCTGATTACCAGGAGATACAGCCATAGTTTTTTGCACAGACATTTGTGATTTTGGCTGAGTTGGTTGGGGTTGATATTGAACTTTAATTGGTGCTGGTGGTACAGAAGTTGTCGGAGTAATATTAACTAATTCTCGACTAGCTTGTAATGCTTCTGTAGCGGTTTGATAACGTTCCTTAAAGTGATAACGTACCATTTTAGTTAAAACAGCCGCCAAGCGGGAATCTACTGGGGCTAAATGCTGCCAAAGAATCTCCCCTGTATCGGGATCTTCCTGTAATTGATTTGCTTGGATTCCAGTTAAAGCTTGAATAGCGATAATCCCCAAAGCATAAATATCACTGTTAGGTCTGGGTTTACCTTGTCCCTGTTCCGTGGGCATATAACCGGGAGTACCAATAGCTACTGTAGCCGTAGTTAGAGTACCCACAGTCACCAGAGGCGATCGCAATTGTTTAACAGCCCCAAAATCTACTAAAACTAACCTATAATCAGACTCACGACGGATGATATTATCTGGCTTAATGTCCCGATGAATTACCCCTTGTTGATGCACAAACTCTAAAATACCCAAAACCTCAATCAGCATTTGAATTACCTGGTTTTCACTCCAGCGCTGACCAGGAATGAGCTCTTCACCTAAAGTATGCCCATCTACAAACTCCTGCACCAAGAAAAACTCTTGATTTTCGTCAAAATAAGCCAACAACCGGGGTATTTGGTCATGATTACCCAATTTTTCTAAAGTTTCTGCTTCACTTTGAAACAGCCGTTTAGCCGTAGCAAAAACCTTGGGGTCAGAACTAGCCGGTTTGAGGTGCTTAACCACACAGATGGGATTGCCAGGCCGTCTGGTATCTTGGGCAATATAGGTTTGACCAAACCCACCCGTTGCCAAAATGCGGGTGACTTGGTATCTATGGTCTAGTAATTTGCCTATCATGGTTCCCTCCCCAGTTACAACACCGTTATTTCCTGCTTGTAGTTAACATTTCCAAAATTTCTGCTCATAAATCCGTTATCTTGAGAAAAGATTTAGACTAAAAATGCAATTTTTTAACAAAATCAATTTAATTATTTTCAATTTGTATCTTTACTAACTGAATCATGCTGCCTAGAATTACTGACCCCAATGCTTGGCAACAAGCCGAACTTCTAATGCAACCCGCTTTTATTCGCGTCGTTGATAATATTCGCAAGCAGCTTGATGATTCTGCCTGGAAAGGAACTTATCATGATGTCCTGATTTGGCCAGCTAATGCAACAGAGGAAACAAAAGCAGTAGTTAATTATCTGTTGCAAGAAATGGAAAATGCTGCACCAGAACGATTAGAAGAAATTAAAGCCACCCTGGCTAGTTTGCCCATACCCCAACCAGGATATCATTTACAGCTGCAACATCAAGAGCTAAAAATCAGTGTAGATTTATGGGATTTATGTTATCAAGTGTGTTTTTTAAATTACTCTCCAGAAAATACAACAGTAGAGATTGATACAAGTTTAATGGATGAATCTGGGGATGTAGATTGGCAACGTTTAGAAACTAAAACCAAAGAAATAGTAAAGCAAGTGTTTGACAGTTTACCAGAAAATTAAAGCATTAGGGTGGGGGGTTGGGGTTTTGCGTAGGAGTATACATATTAAAATCCCAGATTGTCAATCTAACATTAGATAGGTAAGTATTTATGCAAAAGAGATTAAACAATTGGTGAATAAATATTAAGCGTCAAGAGTATTTAAACTCAGCAGAGGTCATGGACAAAGAGATTTATGATCTGTTGGGTTATGGGAATTTAACACGAGAAATAGTAGAATATTTAATTGGGTTATTTGGTTGTAAATTTTGAGTTTAATTTAGAACACTGGTTAAATCTATTTGAAAGATTAGTAGTGCCAACCTCAGCAATGCTAACCTCAGTCCTGTAAACCTTGATGCAGTTAAATGGGACAATAAGACAAAATGAGCAAATGCTAGGGGACTACATAATGAGATTATTTCTGATTCATTCTCGGAAATAATACCCCATGTCTAGGACTGAATAGGAATGCTAACACAAATAAACCTGTAACTACTAAGACAATGGCGGGTCCTGATGGTAAATTGAAAAAATAACTTAAATACATTCCGCTAATACTGGAAATCACACCGATGACAGCGCCTAAAATCATTACTTGATGTAGGCGTTTGACTAATAGATAAGCTGTTGCCCCTGGAGTGATTAATAATGATAAAACTAAGATAACTCCGACAGCTTTCATACTGGCAACTATTGTTAAGGCGATAAGTAACATTAAGCCGAAGTTGAGGCGATTTACTGGTAAACCTGCGGCTTGTGCGCCTAATGGATCAAAGGTGTAAAATAATAGTTCTTTATATAGGAAAAAGACAACTATTAAAATAATGCAGGCAATGATGGCTGTGTCTCGCACTTCATCAGCTGTTACTCCTAAAATGTTCCCAAACAGAAAGTGATTTAAGTCTATTTTATTGTCTTTTTGAATGATGGTAATTAGGGTGACTCCAAGGGCAAAAAAGGCGGAAAATACTATTCCCATAGCGGCATCTTCTTTGATGGGGGAACGGGTGCCAATAAAGGCTATGGCTACGGTACTCAATACGCCGGCGATAAATGCCCCGACAAAAATATTACCACCTAAAATAAAGGCGATCGCTAATCCTGGTAAAACTGAATGGCTGATGGCATCTCCCAATAAAGCCAAGCGTTGTACCATTAAGTAACTACCGACAACTGCACACAATAAGCCTACTAAAATGGCAATAACTAATGAGCGTTGCATGAAGCTATATTGCAACGGTTCTAGTAATGGTTGAAGCATAAGGGGAATGAACCGCGAAGATGCGTTAGTCGAAGACTTTCCCGTTCGCGTAGCGTCTCCGATAGGAGAAGGGTAGGTCACGAAGGAAGAGAATAAGAAGAAAGATTTTTACAACAAATTGCAGATAAATGAAGTACAAAATTTAATCATAAAATAATTTCAACCCTGTTCCCTGTTAAGAGTTCCCTGTTCCCTACTGTAAGCAATTTCTGAAAAGTAGATAACTTTACCACCGTAGGCGCGTTGTAGGTTTTCTTCGGTGAGAACTTGTTGGCGAGAACCTGTGGCAATTAGTTCTTTATTGAGTAAGATTAAATTATCAAAATGGGTGATAGATTGCCCTAAGTCGTGGTTGATGACTAGGACGATTTTATTGTTATTGGTGAGTTCGCGGAAAACTTCAAAAATGACGGTTTGGGTTTTTTGATCAATACCTACAAAGGGTTCATCAAAACAAAAGATTTCGGCTTGTTGGGCTAGGGCACGGGCTAGGAATACTCTTTGCTGCTGTCCTCCTGATAGTTCACCAATGGGGCGATCGCTATATTCTATCATTCCCACTCTAGTTAATGCTTGTTGGGCAATTTGCCGGCTAACTGCGGAAAAATTACGTAACCATCCGGTTTTTTTGACTCTCCCCATCATCACTACATCCCAGACTGTAGCGGGATATGTCCAGTCAATTTGGCTACTTTGGGGAACATAAGCTATTTTTTCTAATTGTTTTTTTAATGGTTGGTTTTGGTATAAGCAATTACCACTACTGATAGGAACTAAGCCTAGCATAGCTTTGATTAATGTGCTTTTTCCTGCACCGTTAGGGCCGAAAATTCCCGTAATTCTCCCTGGTTTGATCACACAGTTCACATCTGCTAAGGCTTGTTGATTACGGTAATGTACCCCTAAATGGCTAATACTAATCACTGGATTCATGTTTAAATTTTGATTAATGTTAGAGGCTGCGGCTTGGGGTTTTTGCTGAGACAGTCCCATTTTTTGGTAAAAAGAGATGTTTTGCATAACAGTATTTTCAGATTTATTTCTTGAGCTTACTACAAAAATGAGAAAAATATGAAAAAATCTATAATTAGCCGTAAAAGTATAAAAAAATGAGAGTATTACCACAGAAGGAAGACAACTATTTACCACTCAAGGCAACTATCAAGGGTAGGATTTCCGGGTTGTGTCTAGGAATGCTGTTATCTTTGGTGTGTTGGGGTTGTAATGCTTCTAACCCCCAAGGAACAGAAAGCAATAAACTGGATGTTGTTGCGACTAGTACGATCATTGCAGATTTGACACAGGAGATAGCAGGGGAGGAAATACAACTGGTGGGAATTTTGCAACCAGGTATAGATCCTCACGTCTATGAACCTGTACCGGCAGATAGTCGGGTTTTGGAGGAGGCTGATTTAATTTTGTATAATGGTTATAGTTTAGAACCGGGGATTATCAAGTTAATCAATGCTACAGGAGTTAAAGCGCGGAAGTTAGCGGTGGGGGAAGTGGTTAAACCTTTGCAACTTGATTATGCTGAAGGGGTGAAAGTACCTGATCCTCACGTTTGGGGAAGTGCGAAGAATGCGATCGCTATGGTGGAAGCAATTCGAGATGCTTTAATAGAGTTATCACCAGAAGATCGGGACAAATTTACTCAAAACGCTGCTGAGTTAATAGCAGAATTACAACAGTTAGATACTTGGATTAAACAACAAATTACTACTATTCCCCCAGAAAAGCGCCAATTAATTACTACTCATGATGCTTTTCAATATTATGGTAATGCCTATAATTTACAAATTGCGGGAACATTAATCGGCATTAGTACAGAAGAACAACCTAGCGCCCAAACTGTCACACAATTAGTAGAAGCCATTAAAAAAACAGGTGTAACAGCGATTTTTGCTGAAACTACTATTAACCCAGCTTTAATTAAAACTGTAGCGGAGGAAGCCGGGGTACAACTTGCACCAAATCAACTTTATTCTGATTCCATTGGCGCTAAAGGTAGTAATGCTGATACTTACATTAAAATGATGGAAACCAATACAAAAACTATCGTAGAAGCCTTGGGAGGAAAATATACACCTTTTAATCACACTTCCCCAAAACAATAATAAAATCATCTTTTATTGTAGGGACATGGCACTGCCATGTCCTCTTGAATGCCTTGTTGTTATTAATCAATTTTTGTAATACCGATTTTTGAATTTTTATTCAAAACATGGTTAAAAGTTCAGCATTGCTAAGTCTTACAAAAAGTTTATATATAACAGGTTTTCATAAATGGCGATAAAAAATTATTTAATGAAAATAAAAATTATTGACAAATTTAACGCAACTCAAACTTAAATTCTGCATCCCATTTTTGCATATCCTCAAAAACTTTAATAATCTTGGCAAACCTTTCTTCTCCTAAATTTTGACGAGATATTGCTGAATTATCCCAAATCAATGTAACCGGAAGTTCTACATCTGTAGTTAACATATCCCAAAGCGCATCAAGATTATTTCCATAGTATCCGGCAAAAGTAAATAATTTAGCAATTTGACGATGGAAGTCAAATTCTGTAAAAATTGTTTTACCATCTAAGTAGAATTTTTTATCACTTTCCATAATATCTATAATACCGGAATAACTGCATATCAATCTGGTTTATCTGTCCAAGCATCCCCCATCTAACCCTAATTCGGTTCATAACTTTTAGGATAAAATATTAAAAATTCCTCTGCTGTTTACTGTATTGCTTCTATTACTTCAGCAAAAGCAACCTCTATATCTGTACGTAATTCTTCCTCACTTAATACGCCTTTAAAGGCTGTATATTTTTCTGGAGTCACTACGATTCTAATCGGTTTTTGCATCATTCTCATATCATGAGGATAAATGCAAAGGTCATCACCCCATTGATAATTTAAGTTTCTCAAATCAACTATTAAACCGCTAATTTTTTGAGGTTGTTCTAGTTGACAAAATTCATCAATACGCCACTTGATAAAAAGAGCATCATCACTACCAGCCGAACCATATAAATAAGTACCGCTAAACAATATTAAACCTGCAATTTCTAAAGTTCTGGGTACTGGCCATACATAACATTTACATTCTAATTTGCTGATATCAAGACTAACTTCTGTTAATTTGGGTAAGTGTTGATTGGTTTTATTGTGAGACATAGCCGATTAGTGAGATTTTGACAAAATACCCGACTAACAAATTTAAAGCAATTCAAACTTAAAATCTTCATCCCATTTTTGCATATCCTACATTCTATTTTTAATCTAGCCTTTAATTATTTCAATAACCAATTTTTGATAAACTGTCACCCTTGACTTTATACACGGCTGGTTAGTTGTTATGCTGTATGGGGACTCAGAAACAGGTGATCAGGGAAGCAGTAATGCTAAAATTCGCTCAATCTCTAGCTTTTATGCGACCAGTGCCAGATTTACCTTATGTCTTTTCTGGTCAGAGTCTGATTCCTCACCGTTGGGGACTGGCTTTTTTGATCATTGCGGGTTTGTGTGGTTGTGGTATCCAAAGTTCTAATCTGGGTACAACTCAACTGTTTCAAAATGCTAATGTTAAACCGATTCGAGAAATTCAGAAACCTGGACAAAAGGAAGAGGTAACAGTTTATATTCAAGGGACGATTGAAAAGCGATCGCCTTTTATTGGACAACAAGCCTTACTTTTAAATGATACTACCGGGAAAATCTGGGTAGTGACTAATCAAACTAATCTCCAAGTTGGACAGCAGGTAGTGTTAAAGGGTACAGTACAATACCAAAGTATTCCTTTAGGTGGCCAAGACTACGGTGAAGTTTATTTAATCGAAGATTAACTATGAATGACCACAGACCACAAGTAGCGATCGCCATTCTCACCCAAAATGATACATTTTTAATGCAACTGCGTGATAATATCCCCAATATTGCAGCAGCTGGTTGTTGGGGTTTGTTTGGTGGACATTTGGAGGAAGGGGAAACCCCAGAAATCGCCCTCCAGCGCGAAGTTTTGGAGGAAATAGGCTACAACTTACCATCTTTTACCAAATTTGGCATTTATCCCGACCAAAGGATTATTCGCCATGTTTTCCATGCACCTTTAATAGTGGATATCAAAGAATTGGTTTTATATGAAGGTTGGGATATGGGACTATTAACATCAGAAGATATCCGCCGGGGTGAGTGTTATTCTCCTATTGCGGGAGAAGTGCGGCCTTTAGGAACTCCCCACAAACAAATTATGCTGGATTTTATCACCACATTATCAGCCAAGGAGTAACCATGACACAAGCAAAAACCAAAGTAGCGATCGCCATTCTCTATCAAAATGATCGATATCTGATGCAACTACGCGACAACATCCCTAATATTCCTCATCCTGGTTGTTGGGGTTTATTTGGTGGACACATCGAAACCAATGAAAGTGCAGAAACAGCCCTCCAACGTGAAATTTTAGAAGAAATCGGCTATCAGCTACCTCATTTTAGTAAGTTTGGCGATTATGAAACTAGAACAGTCATTCATCATGTTTATCTAGCACCATTATTAGTACAAATAGATCAATTAGTGCTAGGTGAAGGTTGGGATATGGGACTACTTACAGCCACAGATATCCGTGAGGGTTATTGTTACTCTCCTATAGCTGGAGAAAACCGCCCCATAGGGGATATCCATCAAGTAATCATGCTAGATTTTGTCAATCAAAAATGAAAAACCTGGAAAATATAACTTTAACTAAAACGATTAATTAAATAAGGGATTTGTGTATCCTTACCTGGCCAATTTCGCCATAAAAAACGCAATAGTAAAGGCAAAGATATTAACATCAACAGCATACCAATTCCAAAATTAGATTGTAAATACTCTAATGACTTAACATCTGGATTATTTACAGAATCACTAGGTAACATTTCTGCACCTACAGCCAACAAGTTATTTAAGCCATGACAAACAATCGGCACAAATAAAGAACGAGTTTTAATATATAAAACTCCCATCACAAAACCAAAAATAGATAATCCTAAAACATTAGCATGAGCTAAACCAAAAACCAAGGATGAAGCCACCAAAGCCCATCTAATTCCCCATTTCACAGCCCACCGTTGCAGAATTATTCCTCTAAAAATGAATTCTTCAGTAATGGGGGCAACCACTACATAAACAAACGAAATAAATAAATTTTCTAAAAGCGATGGATTATTGGTAGATGATTCACTAGCTATTTCACGCATTAAATCTTGAATAAAATTTGGGGCAATTAATGATACTAAATAAAAGGAAACTAAATAAGCACTAAGTGAAAAGACCAACATCAGAATCACTAAACCCATCATTGGCAACCATTGATCATTTTTAGGTTTTTTACCAATGATATATTTAAGATTCATGTCTAACTGCTTAAAGTCTGCCAATGTCCATAAACACAGAGTACCAAATAAAGCTGTATAGACAATTAAGTTAAATATTTCACCTTCTAATTTTAAATCCGTGAATCCTTCGATCACAAACACAATGAAGCCAATACACCATCCTATCAATAAAAGGCGTATTAGCAAAAAACGAGTTTGAAGCTTTTGAAATGGATTCCTCAAATTTTCCCATGTCATAAGTAGTTGTGCAAAATTAATTTCCTACGTGGAGTCAGGCAACAGGCAACAGGCAACAGGCAACAGGAAAAAAGTTTGGGTAATTAATTCTGCTTAATTACTTAATAACAATCCTCAATTATTGATGAACACTTTTTTCTTTTCCCCAACACATAGGACTGCTATTAATGGATGTTTAAGGACTTTGATTAAATACCCATTTTAACCATTGACCAAAAGAAATAAAAGGATTTAAACCTTTTAAACCAATAGCACGGACAGCAGCAAGTCCATCAACAGCAACTAAAGCAGAATACTGTAAACCCAAGAAGCTATCAACGGCTGCATAAGGGCCACCTAGAGTAATTGCCCCGGCTGCATACATTTGGCCTTTATTGTTACGCATTTCTACTAATTCAAAATTATTCGCTACTACCAAACGTCCTAAGTGGTTAAGGGGTAATTTGTAATGTTTGACTAAATCATCTAGCAGAGGGTTAGCTTCCACTTTGGCTTCTAAACCAGTAGCATCAATAATAAAGTCTGCTGTTAACTTCATTTCCCCCAAGCCTTTTTCTTGAATACGGCTAATTGTGCGGTTTTGGCTATCCCTTTCTACTTCTAAAACTTGACCAAAAGTAATTTGATACCAACCTTCTCTTAAACCATCTTCAGTAATTTTTTGCCAGTCGTAACGGTCGGCGGTGGTTGTCCCTCCCCAGTCAGTCAGTAAGCGCTGACGTTCTTCTGGTGTAGCTTTTTCCAGCATTACTCGTAATTCCCCACCCCAACAGGCTTTTGGCCAGTTAAAAGGTTGAAATTCGTAATGATTTTTTACAGGGCGCTGGGCTTTCTCAAATTTGTTACCATTTGGTTTAGGCGATCGCATCAAATGTAAAACGGTAATCTTGCTGTTTTTTCGTCTTGCCTCATAAATACGCTGCACCACACGAGAAGCCACAATACCCCGTCCCCGAATTAAAACCGTTCCCCCCTGTCTCTCCAATTGTTCATAAACATGATCATGGTCTTCATAAGCATTAACTACAGATTTAAAATCTTGATATTTTTCCCGATAAGCTTGTAAATCTGGCAAAAACTGAATCGCCGGATACCCTGTAGCTAAGTGTAAATATTTACATACTAAAAAAGCATAATCTCCCGGCCCGCGAGAATAAGCAATACAATATCTCCCATCTTCCGTTTTACGAATTGCCCGCACCCGTCCGTAACGATACATTTTTTGCCAATCAATCCGCTTGGCTTCCCTGTCTATAGAATCAAACACATTACTAGCACGGGGAGTATAAGTTTCTGCAAAAGTCGGTTCAGCAAAAACCTGCCACAAATACTTAACCGCAGAAGTTACCTTACCCTTAGTCAAATCATGCCAAGCTTCCCGCCAAGCATAACTCGGCCATCCCCAAATATTATCAGGACAAGAATCAGAATTTGAACGTAATCTTTCGTGTAAAGGAATCTGCGAATTTAAGCACAGCCGTTTATAACGAGCATAAGGTTCTTTTTCCAAACCCACCGCCACAATTTTTTCCGCTTTTACACCACCCAGCCGTAATAAATCAACCCAAATAAAACTACCTAAACCCGCCCCCACCGCTAAATAATCACATTCATCCACCGGTAAACCAGTTGCGTGTAAAGCTTGTACCTCTACCATCTGATTCCGAAACACAGGGGGCGGAAAATTACTAGCCAAAGGTGTAACCTGACGCACAGGAGATAAATTAGGATCTGGCAAATTCGTATCAGGGTTAAATTGAATTGCCGAAGGCGGGCTAGATACTGCTGTAGCAATACTCACCCCATACTGAACAGTAATAATATAGGGACCGATTTGTAAAGTATCACCATTATTTAGAACACTGCGTCTTTGTTGCTGACCATTAACAAAAACCCCATTAACACTATTTTGATCAATTACAACCAGTTGATTACCTTCCCAGTCAATCAAAGCATGATAACGAGAGATTTCATTACTATTTAGCAACATCCTTGCCACAGGTTTACCCCCCATTTCTGTTGGTAAACGGGCAAATTCTCGACCAAAAGCAATAGGTGCAGCTAAACTAGGTTCTCTTCTTTCCCCCGTGGTTGGGTCTTCCCAAGTTAATCTAATTTGTATGTTATTCATTAGTCATTAGTCATTAGTCATTAGTCATTAGTCATTAGTCATTAGTCATTAGTCATTAGTCATTAGTCATTA
>DATGXB010000007.1:0-50091 GCA_035299225.1 Nostocaceae cyanobacterium
GCCTGGCCGACAACGATCAGTGCATCGAGCTGGCGACGGGCCTTCGGATCGCAGCGGTCTATGCGCCGGTTGGCGCGGTGGTCGGCGAGTGGGTGGCTTCTCACGGTCTGGTGATGCGGTTTAATAACCATAATGAGGCGACTGCACCGGAAAAATGAGCTAGGATGGTGTTGGTATTGGCTTGGACTACGAGCATATCTAAGCCGCTAATGACGCGGTTGGGGTCGAATAGTTGGGTGCTGATGGCTTGGGGTGATATTGACCTGGCTACTAGTGTACCGACTATGGCCTGTGCTCCGATGAGGGTTACTAAAATTCCTAGTAGGTTTATCCATACGCCTAAACGTAATACTTGCACGGTTTCTAGTTTGCGGGGTCGGTTGCTGGGGTTAGATGATAGTAGTTGCTGACCTATTTTGGTGTAGCGGAAGGCTAAATAAATTCCTGCACCTAATACTAGCAGTCCACAAACTGCCATAAAGACACCAAACCCTGTTCCGGGGTTATTACTAGGACTGCCTGCTCTTTGACTAAAGATGGCAAATAGCAATACAATGATTCCAGACACTACACCTAGTACAACCTGTATCCAGAAACTAACCCAACCTATCCGGCGAAATAAGAGTGCGATCGCCCTAAGATTAGAAGTAGAAGATGGAGCATCGGGGTATTGTGACATATAAATCACCAATTTACTAGGTGCTTGATTAGTTTACTAAAAATGTCGGGAAAAGCGAAAGTATTTCAGTAAATTATTTTAACTAAATCAATACAATGGTTTTTTCACACCGCTTTTTTCCTGCTGATCACAAATTGCTTTTCTACAAAGTATTTGTAAAATTTTGACCAAAAAAGTGGTATTGTAAACATAAAGTTTTAAATATAGCATATAACGCTTCAGCAGTGTTACTGGCTCGGCTTCATACTAAAGTGGCAGCAAATTTACTATTTCATTGCTCCTCATTTTATTACTGAGAGCAGGAGTTGAAGCTTTGATGCTAAATCACTACCTCCAAGGCTATCACCTCTAAAGGTGTTTGAACAGAGTTTTATTAGCTTAATATATTATACTTACTAGAAAGTTTGTATTATATTATTAACTGTAGACTTACATATTTTCAACTAAGCTATTTTTTAACCATGTCTTGAACTATGAAACTTGAGGATATATATAAATTCTTTGAAGATCCTCCACCTCTTTATCTCCGTCAAGAGGTAGCTGTTTGTTACATACTCTATGCCTTACTACAAAGAGACTCTTACGGAGGTGAGTTAATTGAGCATCTGGAAATTGAATATCCTCGCTACCGAATGTCGGATACCGTCTTCTACTGCGCGATAAATTTTCTAGAAGCTCAAGAAGCGGTAATTGGATATTGGCAGAAAAATGATGGAAGGGGAAGACCCAGACGGATGTATCAGGTCTGTCCGCACTGGCAAGCTCAAGCTGAGAAATTAGCTTATCTGTGGCAACAGTACATCCAAAAAAAATAATTAACGTGATGGATAATAAATAAGTTGCTTCCTGTCGAACCGGAAAAATATACTTATGGATACGGCTATTTTACCATCTACGCTACTACTAACTTTATTGTTAACTGTTGGGCTATTTTTCTTTATTCGTGCTTCCACTAAAGACCGCACAGAAACAGTACAGCTAGTATCCGACCAGAATGAAGCTACTCTAATGAGTCAGCTTAAAGATTATTTTAGCTCTCGGTCTTATCAGGTTGTAGCCGTAGACCGTGAAAAAAATCAGGTCACATTTGCTGGGTTTGTCAGACCTAGTTGGTTTCTTGCTATATTCCTAACCTTATTAGCATTGATTGGATTTTTGTGTTTATCTCTGGTTTTATCGCTGCTGTTTCCTGGTGTGAGTAAGTTTTCTCTTGGTTTGTTGTTGTTTTCACCTTTAAGTGGCTGGTTTTATTGGCAAAAATCTGGAAGACTTGAGAAGGTGTTACTCCAAATGCAGGCAAATGGGGATGAACAAACCTCCTCAAGTAGATTTACTGTTACTGCCCATCGAGATGAACTAGCTGAGTTACAGAAGGCATTACAGTTGACATCGAAATAAATAATTTTTGGGATCTGAAGACCATCACCTGATGATAAAATGCTTACTTCCGACTAAATTCTTGAGAAAGTTGACAGTAGGGAGGAGTGAAAAAAACTGATGCTGATGACTTTCCTCACGATGCCAATCGTGGGTAAAAGTCTACATCTTGTTTACAGAGTTTGACGGTAATCCAAGTTACCTGGAGATTTAAGACACGACCTCGCTAGTGTCCTGCTCCACTCCGTCTCTGTCGCTACTCCCTGCTGTATTACGTAGTTGTTTTTCTCAACCCATTTTGGCAAATCAAATAAACGTGGGTTGACTGTTCAACTGGCATTTGGAGAAGGTTGACTGGCTTGCTTCAGCTACAAACTTAAAAAAATTGGAACTTTTGAATAAACTGAGCAATTTTGCCAGTTAATAGTTAGAGTCAGAAGTTACAACTCAAATTTCAATGTGTAAGACGACCATTTACTGTTCAGCGATTACTAGCGGCTACGGCTTCCTGACCTGTAGGAGCTTCTAAAACTCGTAGACTAGGGAACAAGAAATGGTTTTCTTCGACGTATTGAGCACCAAACAGTCCTTTTTCGGCCCAGAAGTAGCGGTCTGTAGTGTGTTCATTACGCTTTACGAGTAGCAATGCAGGTGGCAAAATCCCCTCAGCTTGAATGAATTTCCTAGCTGCTGTCACAGGTTTATCTTCGCCACTTTCGATGCTATATTGAGGCACGTGTTCTAAAATTCGCCGTCCTTCTTGGCGACGACGGCTCTTCCTTTTGCGTCTCCTTGCCAACCTATTGTCCTCCTCTTTCAAGCTATAAGATTGTAGTGATAGCTACAAAATCCGTCGTTATTATATAAGTTCTAGTTCAAAAAATCAATGGTTTTTAACCATTTGATACAAGGAAATAAATATTTTAGAATTGATGAGAATGCAGTCTAGCTAAGAATATAGTTCCCCAGAGCCAGCCAAGACTGAGCAGATCACAGTTAAGCTTTATTAATGAGTAAGGGAAAACTCAGCAATTTCTTAACTTTTCCTGACAATCCGTAATATTGAGCAAGAGCAACAATAATGTTAATTTCTGCCAGTTCTGACTTTCTTGCTCTGTGTCGAGAGCAAATGGCTTTACTAACACAAGGGTTCGGAGCTTCTTTGAGCGTGGTTTACCTGACACAAGAATTGGTAGATAGGTCGGCTGATGAAGCGCAGTTAATTCCTGTGGTAGTTTATCCAGATACTACGGCTTTGAAGGCTGGTCTTAGTCTGAGTGAAGCGATAGGAAGCAGAGACATTGAATTTGATGATGTTTTGGCATTACCGCATCATCAAGGCAGGCTGTTGAGTGCTACAACTGGCTCTAATGAGTCCGCTTCTGAACCGAGTAGCCCCAATGCAGATGATTACTTGCTGAGTGGTAATCAATTGGTTTTGCCGCTCATTTATGAGGGGGTGATGATGGGGTTATTAGTGACTAGCAGAGATGATCGAGCATGGAACGATCGCGAGAGAGGGGAGATTCAACGCATTGCCCAAACTTTGGCGATCGCTTGCATTATAGATCAAAGAAGAATTTGGTTAGAGCAGCAATTGCAACAGCAGCAAATTTTGCAAGAGGAACAGAGGGATTTACTTGACAATCTTTTGCATCAGTTCCGCAATCCTCTCACAGCCGTGCGGACGTTTGGCAAGTTATTACTAAAACGGTTTAAACCCACCGACCCGAATCGGGAAGTTGCGGGGGGAATAGTGCGGGAGAGCGATCGCTTACAAGAATTACTGCAAAAGTTTGATGAAGTGATTGATTTAACTGAAGCGGATTTAAAACCAGTAGCGGCGGAGATTGTAGAACAGTATCACCCTAAAACACCTTTATTATTACCAGGCAGTGGAGAGGAAAATAGTGATTGTGATATAACTCAAATTTTAAACCCTTTATTATTATCAGCCCAGGCTATAGCTCAAGAAAAAAATCAGCAAATAATTACCAAAATTCCCCTTAATTTACCTTTAGTAAAAGCTAATATTAAAGCTTTAAGAGAAGTATTAACTAATATTATTGATAACGCTGTAAAATATACACCTATTGAGGGTAAAATCTTAGTAGAAGTGGGACAAGAAAAAGATAATAAATTAGGGATAGCGATTAGTGATACTGGCCCAGGAATCCCCAAAGAAGATTTAGCGCATTTAGGAGAAAGATATTATCGGGGTGTACAAGCTCAAACAGAGATTCCGGGGACTGGTTTAGGAATTTCTATTGCCAAACAATTAATAGAACAAATGCAAGGAGAAATGGAAGTTTTTAGCCCTAGTATACACTCACCGATTTTTGTGACTAAAAACCCAGGCAGCACCTTTATTATTTGGTTGGTGAAAGCATGAGGGGGCAGGGAGCAGGGGGGCAGGGAGCAAGGGGGCAGGGAGCAGGGGAGAAAATAAGAATTAATTTCCTATTCTTTATTGCCTATTCCCTATTGCCTATTCCCTGTTGCCTATTGCCTATTGCCTATTGCCTATTGCCTGTTCCCTGTTCCCTGTTCCCTTTTACTGAAGAGAAATCGCAGTATTTTCGTTGATGGTGAGTTGTAAGTCGGTGTTTGGTTCAATAGCGATTAAATCAATGCTATTTCTACCGAAGAATAGACCAATTAAAGCGCCGATACCAGCACCGCCTAAAACTTCTTCTGTGGCTATAGCGCGATCGCCTGTGACTGCTGCGACTCCTGCGGCTGCGGCTGCACCTAAGACAGTATTTCTCAGAATTGAAGTAGTGCTAGATCCTTGTCTCACAGTTTCAGTTTTAGTAATCACATTAGAACTAGCATTCAAGTCATACTCTCTACCAGATGTAACTACTAATTTTTGGGCTACAAATTGAGAACCACCATTAGCCGGTCGAAGTTGGCCAATAACTTGGCTACCAGCAGGAATGACAATTGTCCCGTCTTGAGTAATCACATTTTGGGCAGTAGTTAAAGTTAAAGGTGCGGTTTCATCCTTAGTTACTAATATTTTTTCTGCCTTTTCATATCTGACAGGAATTACAGTTCCTTGGGGAATAGTAACGCTAGTAACTGGTGGTGCAACAGGTTCAATTGCCACAATATAGGGAGAATTAATTGCTGCGGCTTGGTTATTACTAACTAATGCTTGGTAGATAAAAGCCGCTACTTGTGCTCTAGTGGCTGTAGAGGTAGGATTGAGAAATTTGAGGTTAGGATAATTAACAACAATGTCTTTTTCTGTTGCTGCGGCAATAGGACGACGGGCAAAACTAGCGATATTAGCAGAGTCATTATAAAATGATAAAATTGCTTCTACTTCGCCAGAGGGAGCATAATTTAAACCGTTAGCCAAAGAAACTAAAACTTGTTGACGGGGGATAGCTTCATTTGGTCTAAAAGTATTACCTGGATATCCCGATAAAAAGCCGATAGCGTAGGCCGTTTGAATGGCACTAAATCCCCAATAATTGCTAGGAACGTCATTAAAAGTAATCGGTTGACGTTGGGCGGATCTTTGGAAAGCTTTGTTTACCATCGCCGCATATTGGGCGCGAGTCACGGGTTCTTCTGGGCGAAAAGTTCCATCAGGAAAACCTGCGATTATACCCCGTTGTGATAATTCTTGAATGAAGGGTGATGCCCAGTAATTAGATTGAACATCAGAAAAACGAGTTTGAGCAAAAGCGGGGTTAATTGTAATGAAAGGAACTATAGTGCTGGCTGTAACATTTACGGCGAGAACTGCGGCGGTTTTTGCTTGCCAATGATTTAAAGTAAACATTGATTTTCTACTCCTCTACCAAATAATTTATTGTTTATTTTAACTACCTTAGACAAGTTTGAATTTAAGTAGTTCCCAGCATTCTCTATTTATGGTAAATAGTTTTACTGGCGGATGTGGACATAATATGATTTTTATATCCTTTGGGATAGATAATTAGTAAGATTTTTATCTTTATTTACATAGTGATAAAAATCAAGCGATCGCCTAAAACTCGTAATGGCGAGAGAGGCGATCGCATTGTCAAGATGATTAATTTCACAACTTAAAGTAAATTAAGTTAAGTCTAGTTACGGGCTATAGTCAAACTAGAGGTAAGTGTGATATTCAAATCTTGTTCTGGTCTGAGAACATAGACTTCAGCCCTATTTCTGCGTAATAGTACACTACCTAAAGCACCAGCCGCACCACCGCCTAAAACTTCCAGCAGTTCAATTCTCCTGTTACCTGTAATCAAAGAAATCACACTAGCTGCACCCGCACCAATAGCCGCATCAGTTAAGATTTGTCCAGTATCAGCACCTTTAGAAATAGTTTCGGTTTTGGTGATGGTTTGAGAATTAGCATTAATAGTTTGTCTTTTTCCTGAAGCAAAAACTAATTCTTTAGCCACGAAACGCACACCTTGTCTATTATTACTTGTGCGACTACCAACATTAACAGGTCTTAATTCTCCTTCAACTTCAGTATTAGCAGGAATTAAAACATTTCTTCTGCTGTCAATAATATCTTCAGCAATGATTAAAGTAACAGGAACAGTTTCGCCAGGGCTAACAATGATTTTTTCTTTCTCGTAAGTTACGGGAAAAGTCACATTAGATGGAATAGTAACGTTACGAGATTGATTGAGTCTGTATTGTGCTTGTGCAGGAGCGAAAGTAATTAAAGGAGTAGCTGCAATAGTAGTCAGAGTTAAAGCCATGAATGCAGCAGTACCAGATTTCCAGCGCATAATTTTAGACATAATAAGATAGTGGCGAAAGAAGAGTTATAAGTGAGATGACGTAGATTTATAGAGTTAGTTTCTACTAAAGCAGGGAACAGGGAACTCTTAACAGGGAACACTTCGACTGCGCTCAGTGCGGTGCAGGGTTCAAAGTCCGCTAGTATACGCCTTTATTATTAACAAAGACAGCTTCCTTTATAAGCCTTTTAACCTTTTTAACCTGCATAATTATTTCCCCAAACTGCACTAAAATTTATTCAGAAGAGAACTAAGAATTTACGCAGACTCAGGATTTTTGATGACGTAGGATATATACAATTGTTCCGTTACAGTTGGACTTTGCTAATATCCGTCAATAAATATCAGGTTGGAGTATTTTTGACGTGAAGTTTACAGGTTTTGTTCCTGAAGATATTGCTCACATCCCGCAGGAGTTTTGATACTGGTAAGTTCTAGCAGCAGTATGAATTAGTTCTATTGTAGCTGGTTATCAGGTGTGAGGGGTAAAAGTTTAAAATTATTTGCATATTTCGGTTAAAGATAATTTGCACCTGTACGAAGTTGAGAGAATCAAGGTTTTGATTGAGATTTGATTTTAGTTAGCGTTGGGAAAGATATAAGGATATTTTGCTTTACATTTTTCTATTTCCTCCATCGGTAAAAGTAAAGTTTCTTCTATATACTCCCTCACTTCACGGCTGACATAACAATCACTATTGAGGCATTCAAGAAGTAAATAATTAGCATGGTAATATTTGTGGATTTCATCCTTTTGCCGTTCATTTAAAGTCCAACATGGAATATTTTCATGATATAGAAACATCAGTTCGTAGAAGTTTGTTATCCAGTCATTCCCCTCGTATTTCAACCATTCCTGAAATTCTGTTATTTCATGAATTTCAGTCGGTAATTGCTTTTGTAGTTCTAAAAATCTCCGTTTAAATTCCGGTGTAATGTACTTAGATAATAAAATAATGGGAAATTCTTTAATAGTATCAAAAAAGTAGTTAAAATCAAGAGAAATGTTAAATTTATTATCTCTGAACATGGTGCTGCTGATGACTTTTTGTTGTACTAATCTTACAACCTTCTCATTTTTATAACCTAGATTATTGTTATTAAATTCTTCTAAAAAACCTACGATTATATTATAACCAACTGAATGTACTAATTGTGTTTTTCCTCGAACAGCTAAACAAAAGTAGAAGATGCGAATCATAGCCTTGCTATACTGAATATCCACAGAAATAGATGTTTGATTACTCCAGATTAATAATTGTTGCAGATGATTATCACGAGCTAGAATAAAATCTATTTTATTTTTCATTAAAAGTAATATATTATCTGCATTAGGTGACATTCCAACAGCTAATAAAAATACCTCTCTCCATCGTCTTTCATTAATATTATTAACTAAATGCTGTAAAGCATTTTCTGAAGACTGTTGAACAATTACAAAATCTCTAGCGGTAAAATATTCATGAAACGTCAAATGAGAAAATGAGTAAATTCCTTTTGCTCTTTCTACTAATAAACCATGATGATATTCAATTGAGCGCAAAATTTCCTCACTGTCTAATTGTAAAGCATCTTCATCTGTATTTGCTCCAGGTAAATTACGAATATATTCTGTAATGTATTGTTCTGCGATTTTTTGTTTAAAGAAATAGTCCCCACGCTCAAAAGTAGCCAAAGCAATTTTACTTAATAAATCCTCCTTTCTTGGCACAGATAGCTTTTTATAAATTTGATGGCGTTGTATTCCTCGTTTTGCATCCCATTTTTTTAAAAGTGCATCTAAACCTTCTTTGTATAGTTCAGAACGATTTGCAGGAAAATCACCAGAGTCTTCAAATGTTAAACAAAGTAAAGTTAGTAATAAAGGACTTGTGGCTAGTTCTCGTATACGTCCATTTTCTTGTATTCGGTTAATAAAAGTTTCGGGTTTGACAGGTTTATCTTTAAACCAGTTTTTTGCAAATGTTCTAATTTGTTTATTATCAAAATCAGCAATTTCTACTTCTGTAAATTTCTCAAAAGTATATTCTTTAGCTGCAATACGGCAGGTTGTAATAAAATGATTATTTAGATATTGTTCAGAAAAATCTCGAATTTCTTTTAATACTCTTTTATTATCTTCTTCTCTTACTTCGTCTAAACCATCAAGTAAAATTAAGGCTTTACCATGATTAATTAATTCATTGATATAATTACTCAGATTTTCTTTAGATATTCTATTGTTGTGTGGAAGATTTTTAAAAGTATCATCACCAATATATTTTAATAATCCTGGCTTATTCTCAGCTTCTGCAAAATCTTTAAGAGTCACAAAAAAGGGAACATGATCAGCTTGCACTTTTCCCTCTATACATTGCATCGCTAAATATTTTAAAAATGTGGTTTTACCTGCTCCTGGTTTACCCAAAATCATCAATTTTGAATATTTCTCAACTGCTTCTAGTGCTGGAATTTTCTCTTCTGTAATTTTCACTAGTCCAAAATGTGCAAAATCTTCAAGAGTGCAATTTTGCAATAGTTCATCAATTTTTAACTGTCGTCTTCCGGTGATTTTTTCTAATATATTGACATTGGTGTAAATTTCATTCACTCTGATAGGTTGTGTTGTATATAACAGTCGCATTTTACCGCAGTGTTCTTGAATGAGGGGTTTTATCTGTTCGCGTACCTGTTGAACTATGACATCAATATTATTGTTGTCTTGACTTGTTGGTGTATTTGGTTCAATGGCTGGTTTTGCGGCTATATCTTCCCATTCTAAATTAAGCTTTTCACAAATTTTATAAAAGATACTTCTATCAACTGGTTTACCTCCAAAAAACTTGGTAACTGGTTGACGACTTATTCCCAACTCTTCAGCTAAAGCCTTTTGAGTTAAGCAATGATAGGCTAGTCTTTTTTTTGCTTGTTCGATACCCTCTGGTGAAGCTTGTAAGGATCTTGACATACCCTGAATAAGATGATTTTTAACTATTTTACGCTATTTATTTAGTGAGTGAGTATAAAGTCATGCAAGTTAGGCACAAACTCACTCATTCTCTAGCTTATACGCTGGCTTGTTCTTAGACACCCATTTTTCACTATGTAAGGGTAACACTATAAACAGGCTGAACTATGGATACAGTTATTGATTTGATGGTTAAAAAGATAGTATTACCTTGGTTACTTAGACAAATTCTTAAGCAAGCTTGGTATCGGTTAAAGAAAAATCCCCAATTTCAGCGTTTAGTAATTGTCTTATTCTTAATTTGGCAGTTAAAAACCACTCGGTTGAAATCTTTACCAGATGAACCAATGATTAAATCTAGTCATAAATAATACTGTAGAACAGGCTTCTAGCCTGTCCTTTTTTTGGTATTATTTTCATGTTTTCATATTAGAAATATTTTTGTTAACATTAAGAAGGAATAAAGCGCGAAGGAAGAAGGAAAAAGATATTTAACTTTATAGTGGGAATTAGTTATGGCATATAGTGATTTTAAGTTGGAAGAGATTAAAAAGAAGTTTAATGTGCAAATTGTGGAAAGTGTTGATTTGATTAATAGTGAAATTGTTTCTCCTAGTAGTTGGTTGCGGGAAAGTCTGAGGAGAAATTTACCGTTAGCGGGGGCTATTAATACGGAAAAGGCGCGGTCGGAATTGTTAATTGCTCCAGTTTTGGTGGAGTTGAAGGAAATTAAACCGGATATTAGTTTGTTTTCGGGAACTGATTTTAATGTGGATAATGAAAGGGGTTTGAATGGGGTTTGTGATTTTTTAATTAGTAAGTCGAGGGAACAGTTAAGTATTGAAGCACCTGTGGTTATGTTGGTGGAGGCTAAGAAGGAAAATTTAAACGCGGCTACTCCTCAATGTATTGCGGAAATGTTAGCAGCACAAATTTTTAATCAAAGTAAAGGTAATGTGATTAATTCTATTTTTGGGGTGGTGACAACGGGTAGCGTTTGGCGGTTTTTAAAGTTAGAAAATCAGGTGGTGACTATTGACTTAAATGAGGTTTATCTTCAGCCTGTTGATCATCTTTTAGGAATTTTAACTGCTATTCTGCAATTTGGTGAGGAATAATTTATAGTTAAATATTGAATTATCTAATTTCCAAGTAAAGATATGATGCAAGTTAACTTTAAAGCAGCAGAAAATAATGATATTGATGTACTTCTGAGTTTAATTCAAAAACTGTATGCAACTCACGATACTATTCAGTTTAAATCTGATGTTGTTAGTGGTGCGTTGATGCAATTGCTGGGTGATGAATCTTTGGGTAGGGTTTGGTTAATTGAATACCAAAGTAAAGCTATTGGTTATGTGATTCTGACTCTGGGTTATAGTTTGGAATATGGGGGACGTGATGCTTTTATTGATGAGTTTTATATTGAGTCGGCTTATCAAAAGCAAGGGATAGGGAAGAAAACAATTCAATTTTTAGAGGAGATTTGTTTTACTCTGAATGTTAAGGCTTTACATCTGGAAGTGGAAAGGGGAAATAATCATGCACAAGGTTTTTATCATCGGGTTGGTTTTAAGGATCATGACCGCTATTTGATGACAAAATATTTGGATGAAGTTTAGTTACATATAGGATTCCTGTTTGATTTTTGAAAAATACTGAGGTGGGCATTTCCACAAATTTTCCGCTTCTATTCAGTATTTGACTGAAAATGCCCACCCTACACATACTTAAAGTTTTTCATGAATCATTAAGGATTCCTATAGTAAGGCTATTTGATTCTGAAAATAAATTGCCCTGAAATCAATTTCGGGCTAAAAGCTAAATTGCGTTAAAACGCAATAAATGAGCAAAAATCAAAATAGTTCTGATTAATTGGCCAACCAAATTACTCATTTTTAGGTAGATTTGGTGAGAATGAAATAGTCCTGGTTAAATGGTGTAGTTTGGTTTGAGGAATATGGAGGGAAGGGGATTTTCGGGGTAATTTTTCAATTGGTAGGGGTGAATTTATAGATGAATTTTAGATACAGTAGGGGGTTGACTGGCTTCGGCTATTTTGCTTTTACCTATGTCAAGCTGATAGAATCATCTATTATATCTGGGGTGGGGGGATTTTTCTTTGAGGAGGAGAATATTTTTTTAACAGCAGGAAAAAGTAGATTGTAAATAATGTTAATTTTTGTAAAATTCATGTCTTCTAGACTAGAAAGCTGCTACTTATCTCGTTAAACTATCAATAAAGTGCATCTGTACTGTTAACTATAAAATTTTAGATATAGGCTTTATTTAGTTTAGATGATTCCTGTACAACTGACTCTAAAAAACTTTCTTAGTTACCGTGATGCGACTTTGGATTTTAATGGGTTGCATACGGCTTGTATTTGTGGTGCTAATGGTGCGGGTAAGTCTTCTCTTTTGGAGGCGATGACTTGGGCGGTTTGGGGTGAAAGTCGGGCGGCGACTGAGGATGATGTGATTCATGCTGGCGCTAAGGAAGTCCGGGTTGATTTTACTTTTCAATGTAATCAACAAATTTATAGGGTGATTCGCACTCGTCCTAGAGGGGGAACGGGGGTTTTAGAGTTTCAAATTGCTACTCCTAAAGGTTTTAGTCCTCTGACGGGGAAGGGTGTAAGGGCAACTCAAGATGTGATTTTACAACATATTAAGTTAGATTATGAGACTTTTATTAATTCTGCTTATTTACGTCAGGGACGGGCTGATGAGTTTATGATCAAACCGCCAACTAAGCGGAAGGAAATTTTAGCAGAGTTGTTGAAGTTGAATCAATATGATGATTTGGAGGAACGAGCTAAGGATACTACTAAACAGTATAAGATTCGGGGGGAGGAGTTGGAACGGTCTTTGGGTAATATTAAGTTGCAACTTCAACAACGGGAAACGACGGAAGGACAACGGAAGGAGTTGGAGGCGGAGTTAAATCAATTACAGCAACAGCAAGAGTTGGAGAAGATTAATTTACAAAGTTTACAGGTGGTACAGCACCAGCGTCAAAGTTGGGAACAGCAATTAAGTTTTGTGAGACAACAATATCAGAATTTATGTCAGGATAGCGATCGCCTGCAACAAGAACAGCTATCAACTCGCTCTCAATTAACTGAGTTGGAACAACTTTTACATCAAGCAGCAGAAATCGAAGCCGGTTTTTCTCAATATCAGCACCTCCATTCTCAAGAAGAAATTTTTGCAGCTAAATTTGAAGAATATTCTCGCGCGGTGGGTTCAAAGCAGCAAAAGCAACAACAGTTACAAAAGCAAGTTCATGAACTGGAACGCCAATTACAACAGGCTCAAACTCAATTAGAATCTTTAGAACAACAAGAACAGGAATATCAACAAACTTTAACAAAAGCGGGGGAAATTGAGGCGGCTTTAGCTCAACTTAATGCAGCTAAACAGCATTTAGCCAATTTTGATAAGTTACAGATGCAATTTACCCCATTATTACAGCAACGGGTAAATTTACAAAGTCAAATCCATCGCGCTCAAGCTGGTCTAGGGGCGCGTTTGGAACAGTTAGAAAGTACAGAAACTCAATTAAAAAATCAACATCGTCGCCAACCACAGCTACAGCAGGCTGTGATGGATGTGGCGGTACAAATTGAAGAGTTGGAGAAAAAGCGGGTTTATTTACAACGAGTTCAGGAAAAGGGACAGGAACGAAGGCATTTTATTGAGCGTTTGCAAGCTCACCAGCGTGATTATGAACGGTTACTGGGGGAACTGGAACAGAAATTACAGATGTTACAAAACCCAAATGCGCTTTGTCCTTTGTGTGAACGTCCTTTGGATGAGCATCATTGGAATCGGGTGGTAGAGAAAACCCAGTTAGAATATGATGATACCCAAGGGCAGTTTTGGGTAGTGCGGGAACAAATGGCGGTTTCTGATCGAGAAATTCAGGTTTTACGCCAGGAATATCGGGAAATTTCCCAACATTTAAACGTTTATGACAGTTTACGGGAAAAACGTGGACAATTGGCTGCACAGTTAGAAGCAACCAGTGATGTACAGAAACAGTTGCAAGAAATCGCCGCAGAACGGGAACAATTAGAGCGATCGCTCAGTTCAGGAAATTATGCCCCAGAAGAACAAGCGGAATTAAGAGATTTAGAGTTATATTTGCAAAAGCTGAATTATAATGAGCAAGACCACGCTTTAGCCCGTTCTGAGGTGGAACGCTGGCGCTGGGCAGAAATTAAACAAGCACAAATTAAAGAAGCTGTCAAGAAGCAAAACCAAATTGCTGCTAAAAAACCAGAGTTAGTGGACAATATTGCTAAATTGCAAGTTAAAATTCAACAAACACAAACTGACTCAGAAATAGCTCAAGATATTGCTGATTTAGAACAAAAGATTGAGGAAATAAATTATAGTTCTGAACAACATAATCAAATCCGCTATGCGGTGCGTCAGGCTCAAAGTTGGCAATTAAAACATCAGAAATTATTGTCAGCACAACAAGAACACCCAAAATTACAAACTAGATTACAAGACTTACAAGAATCTCTGACGGCGAGATTAGCAGAAAAGCAAAATTTATCAAAACAAATTGACCAGATTGTAGAACAATTAGCTAGTAGTGCTAACCCGCTTTCAGAAATTCAAGCTTTAGAACAAAAAATGTCTATTCGCAGAAGAGAATTAGACGAGAAAATAGGTAAATTGGGACGTTTGCAACAATTAGTTTTACAATTATCTCATCTGCAAACCGAGTATGAACAACAGCAAGAACAGCTACAAAATTGTAAAAAACAATATCGCGTTTATCAAGAATTAGCTCATGCTTTTGGTAAAAAAGGCATTCAAGCATTGATGATTGAAAATGTTTTACCGCAATTAGAAGCAGAAACAAATCAATTATTATCCCGGTTAAGTGCGAATCAATTACACGTCCAATTTGTGACACAAAAGGCAGGAAAAAGTGCTAGAAACAGTAAGAAAGATGTAAAATTAATTGATACTTTAGAAATTTTAATTGCTGATGCTCAAGGTACGAGGGCTTATGAAACTTATTCAGGGGGTGAGGCTTTTAGAATTAATTTTGCGATTCGTTTGGCTTTAGCGAAATTGTTAGCACAAAGGGCTGGTTCAGCTTTACAAATGTTAATCATAGATGAAGGTTTTGGTACTCAAGATGCGGAAGGATGCGATCGCTTGATTGCGGCTATTAATGCAATTTCTACTGATTTTAACTGTATCTTAACTGTTACTCACATCCCTCACCTGAAAGAAGCTTTCCAAGCACGAATTGAAGTGAAGAAAACTCAGCAAGGGTCACAGTTAAATTTATCAGTTTAAATACTTGGTACTAATATACTTTGTTACAAACTATCTAAATTGCAAAGCAGGCAACATCAACCACCAAACAAAATTTTATGTATAAAACCTAGTCCGAACTCCACTATAAAATATTCACTTCCATTGCGTTTGTGTAGCGTTTTCGCAAATTAGCCACCTTAAAAACTGCTGATTGCCATGCTAAGTTATGCTAAATACATTATAGTAAGTTTATGCTGAAAAAATGACATTGTGTAATTTGTTTAAAATCAATGCTAATCATACTTATATAACTGGAAATAATTCGTAATTTTCCCTTACGTCAATTAGTATATTTTATCGTTTCTGTGTAGATAATATAAAGTTAATTAAAATACATTGACAAAACCTGTTTGAGTACGCAACACTACTAACAGTTAGGTATAAAGCTCCTTTCTAGAATTTATAAAGAAGTTGCGTAACCGTGTTTAGATATAAAGAAGTTGCGTAACTGAGTTTAGATGTTCTGATTAGTCTTCATTCAGGTATATTTAGAATTAATTATTCCTGCCGAACTTTTGTAATTAAGTCTAATTTCCACTACTCAAAATCAAGCTTGTGACTAAATCTGATGTGTTTAGCTGAAAAGTTAAAAGATTAACTTCGGTGCGAATTAAGTCAACAAGATTGAACAATTGATATAGGTGTGGAAAGAAAAACTTATGCTTAGTGATTTGCAGTAGGATTCGCGATGATCTGAATCTGTCAGAGAAAATTATGATGCTGTTGATATTTAGTGTGTTTACCTGTTTATGTTTGCAATTAATTTTTTGGTTAATTGCCTATCTACAAAAGCGAAAAATTCATTTTCATTGTGCTCAATATACTAGGGCAGATGTTGTAATTCAACCACAGAACCCAGTAATTGAACAGGCTTTGGCTTTACAGAAATCAGCTTTAGAAAGTACAAGTGATGGGGTTTTAATTGTAGATAATTTAGGAAAAATTGTCTTTTTTAATCAAAAATTGCTCGAAATGTGGTGTATTTCCGATAACTTTCTACAATCAGGAGATTACAAACAAGCATTAAAAGTAATAATTCAGCAAGTAGAAAATCCTAGATATTACTTAGATAAATTAAGAAAATTAAACCAAAATCAAGACACAGTAATTGATGAGGCGATCGCTCTTAAAGATGGTAGAATGTTTAAACAACATTATCAACCTCAAAAAATTGGTGAAAAGATAGTTGTGAGAATTTGGAGTTTTCGAGATATTACCAATCAAAAGGTAAAATTGACAACCAATTATAGTGATGATTATCACGATTGGCTAACTAATTTACCAAACCGAGTATTATTTCACCGCAAAATTACTGAAGCTATCAAAGAAATTTCTCAAAATGGTCAATTTGCTATTATCTTTCTCGATTTAGATCACTTTCACAAGATTAATAATACTCTTGGCCATAAGATTGGTGATCAACTATTAAAAATGGTTGCCAATCGTCTGCAACAATGTTTACAAGATGGTGATATTTTGGCGCGATGGGGTGGTGATGAATTTACTATTTTATTATCTCAAACTCAGGATAATCAAGAAATCACTTTACTTCAGAAACGAATCTTAGCCCAATTTAAACAAAGTTTTGTAATAGATAATCATCAATTACATATCAGTTCTAGTATTGGTATCGCTATTTATCCCCAACATGGTAGAGATACAGATACATTGATTAAAAATGCTGACACAGCATTATATCAAGCGAAATTAAAAGGACGGAATAATTGTCAAATTTACCATAATCATATTAATCTCCAAGCATCTGAATCACTAATTCTGGAGAATAGTTTACACTCTGCTTTAGAGAAAAATCAATTGAAGGTTTACTATCAACCACAGGTGAATAGTTCCACCGGAGAAATTACCAAAATGGAGGCTTTATTGCGTTGGAATCATCCAGAGTTAGGTATAATTTCTCCTGCTAAATTTATTCCCATCGCTGAAGAAACAGGCTTGATTATTCCTATCTCAGAATGGGTATTAAAAACGGCTTGTTTGCAAAATAAAATTTGGCAAGATGAACTAAATTTACCGAACTTGTCAATAGCTGTAAATCTTTCTGCAAAACATCTGCAAGAACCTGATTTAGTAAATATCATCAAACAAGTTTTAGCCGAAACTAAATTAGAAAGTTGCTACTTAGAGTTAGAAATTACCGAATCTGTGGCTATGCAAGATGTAGAATTTACCAGAAAAATCTTGAGTAAAATACAGGAATTAGGTGTTTCTATTTCTATAGATGATTTTGGTACAGGTTACTCTTCTCTGAGTTACTTAAAAGATTTTCCAATTCAGGCTTTAAAAATTGATAAATCCTTTGTCCGTGATTTATCTCAGGGAAATAGTTTAAGGACAATTACCACAGCAATAATTGATCTAGCAAGAGGACTAAATTTAAAAGTAATTGCTGAAGGAGTAGAAACAGAAGAACAATTAAATGTATTAAGAATTTTGCAATGTGAAATGATGCAGGGCTATTTATTTAGTCAACCTCTACCGGTGGAAGATGCCACAAATATTCTGAAATCATTTCCCAATGAGCAAAATTGAAAGGTCAGGAGTTAGAAAAGGAGTTAGAAAATTAGATATTATCAATTTCTGATTCCTTGGCGGCTAGTGCAAGAAGGCAGGAGGCAGGAGGCAGGCGTTCCGTGAGCGAAGTCGAACGGGGCAGGAGGTAAGAAGGTTGATTTGACTGGCGTTTGAGTCTTGTTTCATTGAATAGTTATTTTCGCCAAGCTGCGCTAGTTTTGGGTAAGTAGATGCTACACACTGACATTTTTAATGTTTAATTCTGGAACTTTTAATTTTCTGTGCTTGCTGAATTATCATCAACACGTTGAACATTTCCGACTTTTACCCAACCTTCTTCATTAGTTCCTTCAATACGAATTTTTTGCCATCTTTTATCGGGACTTTCTTCTAAAACAATTACCGCTTGTTGAGCACCAACTCCTCCTACACGTTCAGCATCGGTTGTGGGTTGCGATCGCAAACTCAACCCAGTCGGCCAGGTTACACGTCCTTGGAAAGCACCTGGTGGTAATGTATCCGGTGTTTCTGTAGGGGTGGGGGTGGGTGTGGGTGATGGGGTGGGTGTGGGACTAGGGCTAGTTTTCGGTTCTGGTTTAACCGCAGGGGGTGTGGATTTAATATTTACGGTTTTAGTCTTTTTACCACTAACTGCGGGGTTATCATTGGCAAAAATTGGCCTGGGGGGTGCGGTATTACGATTAATAAAATAAAGTGCTACAGCAAAACCGCTACTCGCAAGAACAGCGATCGCTAAAAACACTCCTAGTATAAATTTCAGTAAGTTAGTAAACATATCCATAACCTCAACACCAAACAATTTAATAGTTCATAGTATGGTAGTACAACTATGAACTAGATATTAAGTAAGAATCCTAACTTAATTATTGCACTTGATATAACAACTGTTCAGTTAGAGCGTCGGAGGCGATCGCTTAACGGGTTATGTTTAGAAGCCAAGCGAGCCCTACCAGCCGCAGCCCATTCTTGTAATTTTTGGATCTGTTCTTCCGCAGTTCTGGCTAAGGGGATGATTTGACTAGCAGCTTCTAAAATGTCGTCGGTGGTAAAGTCCCGATTTTGACTAAATCCCAGGTGCATAGCTTCAATTAAAGTTTGTTCTATTTCCGCACCGGAAAAGTCGGGGGTTTCATAAGCTAATCTGTCCAGATCGTAACTTTGGAGATTGTGGGGACGCAACCGGGATAAATGCACGTTAAAAATAGCTTTTCTCTCTTCTTGGCTGGGTAAACCGACAAAGAAAATTTCATCAAATCTTCCTTTTCTCAGCATTTCCGGGGGTAAGGCTTGGATATCGTTAGCGGTAGCCACCACAAACACCGGTGAGGTTTTTTCCGCTAACCAAGTGATAAATGTCCCAAAAACTCGGCTGGTAGTTCCCGCGTCACCCTTACTACCTAAACCAGAAAAAGCCTTATCTATTTCATCAATCCATAATATACAAGGTGCGAGGGCTTCCGCCACTTGAATCATTTGCCGGGTACGAGATTCCGACTCACCCACCAAACCGCCAAACAGTCGCCCCACGTCCAAGCGTAACAAAGGTAAATGCCAATGATGTGCGATCGCCTTGGCTGTTAATGATTTTCCTGTACCTTGAATCCCCACCAACAACAAACCACGAGGATGAGGTAAACCATACTGTCTAGCCCGTTCAGTAAATGAACCACCCCGACGAATCAACCAATCTTTCAGGTTATCCAAGCCCCCAATATCGGAGATTTGTTCAGTTGCGGGGTAAAAGTCCAAAATTTGGGTTTGGCGGATAGTTTGGCGCTTTTCCTGCAATACTAAATCTACATCTTCCGGCAGAATTTCCCCATGAGAGGCGATCGCCCTAGCTAAAACTCGCCGTATCCTCTCCATAGATAAACCCTGACAAGAACGCACCAAATCATCCGAAAATTTACCCGCCGCAGCATTACCCGTTGCTTGTAATAATCTCTCTATCTCCGTTTTGATTTCCACCCCTCCAGGTAAAGGAAACTCCACCACCGTCAGCACTTCCGTTAAATCATCAGGAATAGCGATGCGGGGGGAGAGAATCACAATATTTTTGGGTTGCGACTTCAACAACCGCGCTAGATTGCGGAGTTTGCGAGAAATAGCCACATCTTCTAAAAACCTGTGATAATCTCGTAAAATCAGCACCGCAGGCGCACCAGCCGGCAACTTTTCCACAAATTCCAAAGCTTGCAGGGGGTTACGCTTCCCAAACCCCACATCATTGGGATTTCCTTGATAACCTTCCACAAAATCCCAAGTATACACCGGACGATTACCCTGGTTTGCTGCTTCCTCCCGAATCGTCGCCTCTACCCGTTCCTCCTCATAAGTGGGAATGTAAAGTAAGGGATAGCGCGATCGCAACAGCAGTTTAAATTCTTCTCGAAAGTTCATAAAATCGTATTTAGTAACAATTGCCCTTAAAGGCAATGTACTACTTTCCTCACCCAAAATGCTACAGCAGGGAACACTTCGACTGCGCTCAGTGCGGTGCAGAGAACAGGGATCAGAATATGTAAGGTGGGCTAGGGGTTAAAATCCTGAATAGAAACAAAAAATTATCGCCAATTAAAAAATATCCTTTTTTGTAGGGTGCGTTAAGGTCGTGTAACGCACCATCCCAGAACAGTACAATTTTCAGGTGCGTTACTAGATGAAATCCCTGTTTTCATCCTGTAAATCCTTAAGAGTATTCCAAAAAATAAATGATCCAGAGACAGTCATTGCGAGAGAAGCGAAGCAATCTCAAACCCACGCGATTGCTTCATTACGCTACGCTCCATTCGCAATGACAACTGGGCATTTTTTTACTTCCGGTACTCTAAATCCTGGACATCCTGATTCAGACATTTTCACTAATTAGCTGTTTTCTCTCCTGCCTCCTTTTCAGCTATAAATCAAACTGTGATTTTCCGTAGATTTAAAATCAAATTTTTGCACAGCACCATAAACTAACAAATGCTTATATTCCTCAACCTGACGCATTTTCCCCTGTTCCTCAAAAGATTTGATAATTTTTTCCGCCTTACCAAAACCAGTAGAATTTTTATAAAATAAAACCTTACCACCAGGATTTAATTTACTCAAAAATAACTCCACCAGCGACTCATCATCATGATGAACAAAAGCAGCCTCCTCCGCCATATAAAACTCCCCCAAATGAAACAGAGAAACGATATCTAACATTGGTAAACAACGAGCCGTAAGAGTATAAATATCCGCAAAAACCACCTTATAAAACTTATTCAAACCCCGATTTTGCAGACATAAATTCATATACTCTTCATACTCAGGAACAGAAGCCGTAATACCGATAACTTCATTAGGAACAGCCAACTTGTGATTTTCCAAACCCAAAATATGATGAATCCCAGTACCAAAATGAAAAACCGTTTTATTTTCAACTTGATTATTTTGTAAAAACTCCATCAACTCCAAATCACAAGGACAAAGTTCCGGCTGTAACTTCCAAAAAGACGTTTTCCGATAAAATTCAGCCCCAACCCAATGAGGTAAAACCGGATGAGAAAAACTAAGTTGATAGTAAAGCTGTGCTAATTGACGATTACCAAAAACAACATCTCTAACCTGCTTTCTCAAATTTGTCATCATAGCTAAATTAACCACCACAACTTAAAAACAGTAAAAAATCAATGATGGTAGTATGCTTAGAAATATTCAGTATATAAAACTTTCCCTGGCTCAAACTTAAACAAAGTACAAATCAAAATTTGTACTAACTTTTAACTGATAATGACAAAGTTATCACAACTAATATAAAGTTAATATTTGTAATCCTTAAAATTTCCGTAAAACTTCATTACTTCAAATAAATTTATGATCAACCATAAAGAAAAATAATTTGTCTTATCAACTTATTTCTATCATTTGTTTAGATTTTTGATTTTTTCCCTAGAGTTTTGATTAAACAAATTACAAATAAATTTACTGTATCAATCTAGCTTAGGGTATATTTAAACTAGATATCACAAAAAGGTTAAGTAAATTTATGGAAGCTGTTTATATTAGTGGGATTATTGTTGGTGGCTAAGTAATCACGAAGTTAATAGAACTTTTATACTTTACTTAGCCATATCACTAATTACATCTTTAAAGAGGTATCCTATATATTCTAGTATTTTTCAAAATTTTTCCAAGCGTCAAATTTTCTTGTTTTCTACTATCATCAATCCACAGTTCGGAATCAGGTATTTCTAGTGCATCAAATTCTTGTGAATAGTATAGAATTACCTGACCTCCATCTGAAGGTCGTACCACAATTTTGATCAGTTTATCATTCTTTTTCACCCCTGCAATGACAGTAATACTTTCTTCATACCAATTTTCACAATTATACTCTTCTTTTTTACTTAAATAATCTCTCACATTATTCTTAGCACGTTCAATCATTTCCATTACTCGCAAAAATGCTTCCTGTGGATTACTAGAAATATTGCATAACACTCGAATGTATCTATTTTCTGTCAATCTATGTTTTGCATTTTCAAGTTCTTCAAGTGAATAAATACCCAGTGCTGTTAGTAAGTCTTCTGAGTTGATGAAATCATCAATTTCTTCTTGTTCAATTTCTTGTTCTTGTATCTTGTCTCTTTGTCCGCTTTCCTTCCATTTCAATAACAGTTCTTCTTTAGGTATATTTATTAATTCTATAATATCTTCCTCTGTGTAACCATTTTTATTATTTAGTATTGCTTGTCTAAATTTAATATCAGCAATAATTTCTTCATCACTTCTCAAACGATGTCGTTTTTCATATAAATCTCCAAAAATTTCTTGAGCTAATTTCTCGTTTTCATGAAACCATACTAAAATCTTAGCAAAAATTTCCTTATTTTTTTCTTGTCTTGTACCTGTAACTTCATTCTTTAATATAGTTAGAACAATCTCCGTAATATCTTGCGCTACGGTTTTTGATGTACAAATTTTTCCCTCAATTTCTAATTCAATTTCAGTTGCTAATAAACAACTTCTTATTTCTGAACCCAGTTCCTCAAAAATATCTTTAAGAGTTTCATCAATTCCATAATCTACAGATAAGTCTTTTTTCTTCTTCAATTCTTCTCTCTGATTAGGTAGTATTGCATAATCATTAAAACAAGGTTCAAAATTGTATTTTGCAATGAAAAGAGTAAATTGATTTAACCAAGACAAAGCATCTTTTTCTAAATGAGCAGTTAACTTCTCGATATTCTGTTGTTGCTCAACATCTTTACAAATTTTATGAACAAACCATTTATGACATTCTTCCCAAATACTATCTGACCAATTTTTCAAGATTTTTTTGTCGGGTGTATTTGGATAAAAATCTTTTGCAAACCTCCAAAAATCATGATTTTTATTGCTAGAACCATTATCCGAAGGAAAACAACTAATTAGTTCTAAAACAGCAGAGTGTATATTAGGGTTTTTGTTTTCTTTAATAATTTTATTGATTCTGGTAATAATATCATCGACTGCTTTCACTATTGTTAAATTAACCGTCTTAATCTGGGGATGTTTAAGGTTAACACGCCAATCTTCTTGCAATGTTTTTAAAATATCTTTTAATGCTTCAGGAATATTTTTGTCCTCCCAAAGTTCTTTTCTTGGCTTGAAATTACCATATTGATTAGGAATAATAGCCAAATTATCTAGTAATTCTTGCTCTTCTTCTAACACAAAGTTAATTAATTTCTCTAGCCAAATTAATACATCATTTTCAGATTTATCAATACGATCAGCAAGTAGTTTAATATTTGAATAAGCTGAAACATCAGCAACAAGTTGTTTCAATGTATAACGTAGATTTTTACCCCAAGAATTATCTATAATTTCATACCAAAATTCAATATGCTCATATTTAGGTAAACGATGAATCAAAAACTCTTTAGCAAATTCCCAGATTGTAGAAATTTTTGTCTTTGACTTGCTATATGGGAATAAAGCATCTTCAAGTTTAATTTTTGGCTCTTGGGGACTATCTGTATAAACAATCTCAGATTTAATTAATGTAGCCCTTAAAACCTTTTGGACTTGATTTTTATACCAGTCTTGAGAAATCCAATCTTTTTCTGTAGGTAGGTCTGTTTTTGCTAGTAAGTACAGATTTTGCCAATTTTCATTTATAGCATATTGTAAAAGTATAAAATATAAATCAATAGCCTCTTTTATGATTCGTTTATTATTTAAAATATTCTCCTCTTCATGATCAGTAATAAAAATACCATCTCTTGGTTCAGTAGGTTCTAAAAAAGGATTGTTAAAAACAGCAGGAAAGGAAAAATCTTCTGTTCCAATCAGAGGGAATCCGAGAAAGATTCTAGGTATACTTTTATCTAATAGTTGAATAGATATCTTTTCTTCATTACAACTAATTGGAACTACTATGCTTGTCAAGTTTTTACTCAGATATGCATAATGTAATTCTTCAATTTTTCCATTTAAAGTTTTTTCAAATTTAAAAACTTTAATTTCATTTGTTAAATAATAAGGTTCTTGCTTCTCATAAACAACGACTTTTCCTTCCCTAATGATCTCCACATATTCAATTTTGTCAACAAAAATTAGTGTATAAGGTAACGAATTCTCTAAATCATTCAATCCAATTTCAGCAACACTTAAACCTTGACTATTCAATTCATAACGAAAAGTAGTATTAAAATCATTAAAATCTAAATCGTTATTGGTTAGTTCTGGTGAAGATTGTAATACCTCTTCAGCAGTTTGGAAAGAATCATTAATACTCGCTATAATTGGCTGTATTTCCCTACCAGTTCGGTTTAGAGGAAAATTAAGTCTTTGATATTGACCGTTTTCATGTTTAAAAATTCCTCTTACATTTACTTGATCTGAAAGTAAATGAGTAGTTAAAAATCCTGTTCCAAATCTACCGATTGTTTTAGGTAGTTCTGTCCTATCAACATCTCCCCAATCTTTATCATCTGAGCTAATCTGACGAATTATTCCTTGAATATTTTTATAAGTAAAAAAACTATAATTATGACTAAATTCTATAAAGTCTTGATTAAGTTTGATTAATATGGATACTCTTTTGTCAGGAAAATCAATGGCTGATTTATCATTTGCGTTTTGTAGAAGTTCCCAAATCCAACGTCTTTTGGAGTTTTCAGTTGAGGACATTCTTAAAATTCGCATTTTTTCAATGATTTTTTGTGCTGCCATACGATTCAAAGTTTCAATTGCATTCTGATCAAAAATTGTCATCTTTATCTCCTTTATGTGTCGGATAAAATAGATATACCTTCACTTAATAGATAATTGTGAATGTTATCTATTAAATTTACTTATGTCGCTTAAGCATTTTCTACGCTGTAATCTATTCTACCCAAACTTAGCTTTATTGTTTATGGTACTAGAATAACTTAATATATATTACAACACTTATAGTTACCAAAATTCTCTGTTGCCCAATTAGCTTTGAAAAATAGCTGCTCCTTCAGTTATACAGTAATTTTACTTAAATGTATCCTTTGATTGCTAATGAGCAACTAGAAATGGAACAGCGAGATGCGGCTATTGCTTCCTTAAACCAAGCGGCTGAACTGGCTGCGGCTATTAACTATGAACCTTTCCAAGAAAAGGCCAAAAGTAAACTCGCGGAAATTCAACAAGATGGTTAAAGGTGGAAACTGCAACCCAAAAGGGAAGCATAGGGGAAACTGTCAACCGTAATTTCCACATCAAAGCTCGACAGTTCGACCTCAAAGGTTGAAAATTGTACCTCAAAGGTTGAAACTTCCACCCCAAAGGTAGAAAATTGTACCTCAAAGGTCGAAACTTCCACCTCAAAGGTAGAACGTTTTACCTTAAAGGTTGAAAATTGTACCCCAACAGGTTGAAAATTGTACCTCAAAGGTTGAAAATTGTACCTCAAAGGTTGAACGTTGTACCTCAAAGGTCGAAACTTCTACCCCAACAGGTCGAAAAGTTCACCTCAAAGGTTGAAACTTCTACCTTAAAGGTTGAACGTTGTACCCTAAAGGTCGAAAAGTTCACCTTAAAGGTTGAACGTTGCACCTCAAAGCTCGGAATTTTGACCTTAGAGGTAGGGAAGGGGGGTTAGGTTTGAGTGACTTTGATGTTAATAAAAATACTTTTCAAGCAACCTCTTAGATAAACCACTATCTTCTGAATTTAACAACACCTGAAAAGGATAAACATGACTCACATTAAAAAAATACGGAGGTGGGCATTTCTGACAATTTTCAGCTTCTATTCAGGATTTTTCCCCCTAGCCCACCCTACACATACTCACATTAGTAAAGAGAATAAATATAATCTTAGTATCTACTAATTCAATAACATCCTATTTTCCTTAATAGATTTTTCTACTACACTATTTAATTTAAAGAAACTAATTTCTTGATGTAAACCTTGAGTAACTTCATTCAAGGAAGTAATGGCTTGATTAATTTCTTGTAAAGAAGCGGCAGTTTGCATGGAATTTTGGCTTAACTGAGACATGGCTTCACTAATTTGTCGTGCTCCCAGTGATTGATTTTCCATCCCTTCGTTGACAATCTCAAAGCGTGGGGTCAAATCTTGTACCTGCTCAATAATTTGCCCTAATTTACTACTGATATACCCTACGTTTTCCACACCTTTGCTGACTTCAGAGGCAAATTTATCCATTTCCATTACTCCTGTAGAAACAGATGATTGCATTTGTTTTACCATCTGTTCAATGTCTATAGTCGCTACCGCAGTTTGATCCGCTAATCTTCTAATTTCTCTAGCGACTACCGCAAAACCTAAACCGTATTCTCCGGCTTTTTCGGCTTCTATAGCAGCATTTAAGGAAAGTAAATTGGTTTGGTCTGCAACTTTAGTAATAGTCACTACTATATTATTAATACTGTTGGCTTTTTCACTAATTACACCCAACCTACCAGCAATAGAATTAGTAGCTTCTAAAAGTTGCTGCATTGTTGCTGCCATCAGATGTAAATCTTTTTGACTATCGTTAGCTGCAATGGTGGTTTTTTGTGACATCATTGTTACTTCTTCCACAGTTCTTACTAATTGCTGGGAAGTTGCTGATATTTCTTTTGTTGCGGCTGTCACTTGATTAGTTGATGCTAACTGTTCAGAAATAGATGCTTGTAATTGTTTGCCTGATGCAGCTATTTGGGTAGTTGATGAAGTGACTTGAATAACTGAATGTTGCACCCGCAAGATTAAACTATTCAAATTTTTAATCATGGCATGGAAAGCCGTCATTAATTTACTAATTTCATCTTTTCTGTGAGACTCGGCTGTAATTTCTGCTCTTAAATCGCCTTTTGATATTTCTTCGGCTACACTGACAACACGAGTCACGGGCATTGATATTTGGCGAGAAATGATAATCCCAAAGATAATAGCTGTGAATGGACCCAAGATTATACCAATGGTAATTAAGATATTGCTAATGATTACATCTTGTTCTGAAGTCTTGCGAGTATCTGCTGCAAATTTGCGATTATTTTCTATAATATCAAAGATTAATGTATCAACTTCTACAAAGAGATTTTCAATTTCATTTGTGACAAATTTGTTTAATTGATTTCGTATTAATTTAGCTTGGTTTATCTTGGCTATTTCTGGTGAATTACCCTGTCCTTGCCTTAACAATTGTACTTCTTGTTCCCAAGAATTTCTATATCCTGAGTTATGATATCTTTCTTCTAATGCTAAAAATTGATTATTCAAATCTTTCCATTTATTGAGCGATACATCTAGTTTTTCTCGTAGCTGTTTTTCTTCTTCGTTATTGATAGGTAGAGATTGAAGAGTTTTATACTTTTCATCAATACGCCTTATAGTTGCTTGTAAATCATCGTATATTTTCTGTCTTGTTTGTGTTGTTAAATCTGCTCTAACTAAAGATTTTTGTATAGATGTAGCTCTGGTATGAGCTTCGTTGATATCCCAGACAGTATCAACAGTAGGTATAATATTATTACTGAGGGTGTTAATGTGATCTGATAATCTAAAGCTACTATTCCAACCAACTAACCCAACAAAAAATACTATAGTTCCTACAAATGAAAATGAAGTAATTAGCCGTAGTTGAAAGTTCATTCTATTTAGCATAACTTGTTTAAATTTTAATAAGTTAGTAATCAAATTTTATTGGTGAGAAAATCAGCAGTTGTAAGTCTTCATTTTCCCAGAATTTAATAATTGTGATTAATGGTAAGTTGCTTTTTCGGGAAAATGTCTGAATCTGGTGGCTATCGAGCGACTTGTACTGAGCGAAGTCGAAGTAAGTCGAGATGATGTCTAAGTTTTAAGAATTTGCAGGATGAAAATAACGATTTCATTACCTATTACCAGCCTCAAATATAGGATTCCTATAATTTAGGTGACAACTCACTACATTAACGCTGGTATCTAGTGCAAGGAAGATAGGTCGGTAAGGAAGAAAGATTTGATGCAGATGTTTGAGTTTAGCCAGTTAAGCTACACTGAAATAAATTATTTTTTCCTTACTTTTTGGGATTTATGAGGTTTAGGTTGCTTCCTTGGAGGAGTAGTTGTTTATAAACCAAGTGGGTTTTATCACAATTTCAGGAGCAAGGTCAAGATGTAAATAATACAATTCATTAAATCTGGGATATCTATAGATTTATTACATAATTGTTCGCGCTAATATGGGCTGTATCTTATGATGCTAATACTGATCCAAAAATAAAGTTTAAGTGGTTGTGCAAAATTAAATTTCTACGTGGAGTAAGGGAACACTTCGACTGCGCTCAGTGCGGTGCCAGGAAAATTTTAGATTTTAGATGTTAGATTGATTGACACTCCCCCGCTAACCTTACGGTGTAGCGGGAGATTCTTGTTTCACAGAAACCTGCTTTTTGGTAGAATTACCAACGAGTCTTACGGCCTCTCCACAAGCTTGAAATTCTGTGTGTCCCACAGTATTTGTTGATAAAATTCTTAATCCCTCAGCCCTTAAATTCTTTGCTGCGTTCACATCTCGGTCATGATGAGTTTGGCAGTTTGGGCAAACCCAATCACGAACACTAAGATTTAAAGAATTATTTTTATGCCCACAGCAAGAACACAGTTTACTGCTAGGGAAAAATCTATCAACTTGAATAAATTTACCTGACTCTCTATCTAGCTTGTAGCTAATAAAGTTGAGCAACATACCAAAACTAGCATCATGTATTGATTTTGATAATTTGGTACGAGCCAACCCTTTCACACACAGATTTTCAGCTACAATAACTTGGTTGTCGTTAACTAACTTTCTAGAGAGTTTGTGTAAAAAATCCTGCTTGGTATTAGAGATTTTTTCGTGAACTTTTGCGACTATCTTTACTGCCTTGCGTCTGTTGTTAGACCCCTTACTTTTACGAGATAAAGCTTTTTGTCTGCGTCTTAACCTTTTCGCATATTTCTTGGTTGGTTTAATGGGGTCAACTTTGTAGAAAGTTTCACCATCATACACTGTCACCAAAGAATTAAGACCTAAATCAATTCCTGAGATTTTACCCTGTTTGCTGATTGATTTATTTTGATTTTCAAATAATATTGACGCAAAATATTTACCTGTACTTGTCTTGGAAACAGTAACAGATTTAATTTTGCCATCAATTCTTTTTGAAAAAACTGCTTTAACAATTCCCAGTTTTGGTAATTTTAGTCCACCTTCTTTGATGGAACAACTTTCAGGATAACGAATTGACTGCTTGGCGTGCTTGCTTTTAAATTTTGGAAACCTTGCACGTTTGGCGAAAAAATTTTTAAATGCAGATTCTAGATTTTTAAGTGCTTGCTGTAAGACGGCCGCAGTTGGTTCTTGTAGCCATTCAAAACCAGCTTGTCTTTTTAATTGGGTTAGGTATGATTGCCATTTGGCAATAAGTCATACCTTTCCCTATTTCTTGGTACTGAGTGTTAGTTTTATTCAGATAAAAATTCCAAACAAAGCGAGAACAACCAAAGTTTTTAGCTAAGGCTATTTCTTGCTCTGTGTTTGGATAAATTCTTACTTTCAATACATCTAACATCAGTAATTCATGTTTGAACTTTTGATATGATTATAATACTTACCGCTTTCAGTTGTCAAGTATGTATAATCATGGTTTCCGATCTGTCTACAGGCTTAATGCTCATGTCGTCTTTGTCGTTAAATACCGCAGGAAAGCTATTAACTCAGAAATTCTCGGTCGCTTACGAGATATTTTCACTTCTACTTTGGAAAAATGGGATTGCAGATTACTGGAATTTAATGGTGAATCTGACCATGTTCACTTGTTGATTGATTACAAGCCCGACAAACCTTTATCAACACTAATTGGCAATCTAAAAACTGTTAGTAGTAGATTAATTCGTAAGGAGTTTCCTTGGTTGGCTCAAAAATATTTCTACAATAAGCCATATTTTTGGACTGGATCATATTTTGTTGCTAGTTGTGGAGGTGTCACTGTTGAGCAACTAAAACAGTATGTTAAAAATCAAGACCAACCAAAAGAGGAAACGCTGTCGCGTTGATTATTCGCTGGTCGCAATTCATCTCCCGCTAACCTTGCGGTGTAACGGGAGTCAAGAGTGCGACTTCTATGATAGAATCATGAGCCAGAAGCATTTTAGGTACTATATTTTGGCTTAAACAATCTAAAATCCACAATCTCAAATCCAAAATTGAAGCGCCTTATTTATCTGAAATATGCTGTAATTATTTGGGTCCAAGGAAACGAGTGGCAAAATTTTGCGATCGCGTGGGAGACAATGCCCTGGCTTTGAGAATAGCAGCCATTAAAAAGGCGTAGGATAAAACCCCGACTATTACCAACAGTAACGGATTACTAAATCCTGTGGTGTTCCATAAGGCGTGTAATGCTGCGGCGCTGAGATAACCGACGCTGAGAATTTGCCAACTCATCAGGGGTTTGAGGACGGCTAAACCGATGAAGTAGCCTAGATACCCACTATAAGCCATGTGTCCAGCTACAGATCCCAAAATCCGGGGAATAAGTAACTGTAAACCTACTAACTGCCCAGCATCTACTCCTGCTCGTTGGGTGACGGTATAAGTAATGGTGGGTACATACTGGCCTAATGTTTCTAATAAGGTAAAACCGACTGCTGAAGCTGTACCGAGAAGAATCCCGTCTAAAGGTTCCCACACGCCGATTTTTTCTCGCCAAGGCGATCGCAAGGAAATACCAATAAAATATACGGCAATAATTGGTAGTGCTTTTAATAACTCTTCCATTAACCCTGCACCAAAAAACATTCTAATCATTAATTCGGTAAAGGTGAGGGATTCTTCTGATGTAGGCAAGTTTCCTGGTAGAACTTCTCGGAAAACAAAAATAAATAATTTTAACAGAGGGCTAAGTATAATCAACATTGTACTTAAAGCCATTGCTATTAATACCCACCAGGGTTTAGCTTTACCACATAGTTGATATACAAAGTAATAAGCAGCAAAAGCAATGTAAGTACCGACAATAACCTGATTTGCTTGGGCATTGCCGACCGTAGCAAACATCAGCACCACAAAAACCACAGTCAGGATACCAGGGATCAAGTAAGCTTTGCGTGTTAAATCTTTACCAGTGGAGAGAATAGGAAATAATTGTGTAAAGCTAACAGAGTCTTTTTGTGGTGGTAAAGCAGACAGGGATGTAGCTTGATTAGCCATCACTACTGTTGGTTGAGAGGCAAATTCATACTCAAAAATTAATTGCGGTCCATCTGCCCCCAGAGAAATGCGATCGCCTAAATGCAATTCTTGACAACCTTGTAAACGTTGCCCATTTAAAAAAGTGCCATTAGCGCTATTAGCATCACAAATTACCCAACTAAATCTACCATCTGGAGATTGAGTTAGAGGACGAATAATCGCATGACGACGCGATACCATGCGGTGTAGCATAGCATCCAAGACAATTTCACAGCTGGGATCTCGTCCAATTACCATTTCTTTGGTAGTCAGCAGCAAATAGCGAGATTCAGATCCAGCAGACGTTTCATTACTAGACACTAGCCGCAGAAATGCATTATGTCTTGGGTTTTTGCCTGTCATCGAGTTAGTGAGGGTGTCTAAATGAATCTAAGTTTGGGCAGTAGACTCTACCTTACCTCAGCTACATTCAAAGTAGTAGCCATCTTAAATACACTATAACTTCACTAAATGGCTAAAAATCAAGAAAAAGGAGAAGAGGGGGTGCTGAGTGCGGGGTGCTGAGTGCGAAGTGGGGAGTAAAAATAGTTTATTTCCCCCTGCCTCCTGCCTCCTGCCCCCTGCCTCCTGCCTCCTTGCACTAGAGATTAAATTCAGCGATCGCTTTGGGAAAATTCTGATTTTCATGTCCCGGACGGCTGAGTTTTAGCAGTGCAAAACGTTGTAAGGGAGTTAAATTGATCCATTGTGCTAAAGAAATATTTACACCTGTTTCTTGGGCTTTTAGTTGTAAATCATGAGGGATTTGTGTATTATCTAACCAGAGAGGATGAGGTTCAATTGGTAATTTGCTGGCTGGTGTACCCGTGCGTTCTAAAATTAGGTTTTGTAAATAATCGTGATAATTTTTAATTTCTGTCTCTGTGGTGCAAGGTAAATCTACTAAAATTTGACGTTCTACGGCTGTGAATTGATGCCAATGAGATAATTTCATTTTAATTCCACAAGTATCTAATTTATAACGTACTTGCATCGGTATACAGCGCAAAGAGTCTACAAAATCTGCTTCAAAAGCAAAAAAAGTCATAAATAAAAATACCTCATTTACAATTTATAGTAGGGAGCAGGGAACACTTCGACTGCGCTCAGTGCGGTGCAGGAAAAGAATTTTTGTAACTTATTCTGATTAATTACTTAGTTATTTATTTCAGGCAAGTAATCGGTAATAGGTGATGAGATTCCTGGTTTCATCCTGTAAATCCTTAAATCCTGGACATCCTGATTCAGACATCTCCAAATAATTTTTAAGTTGTAATTTTAAATTTACCAGTCTCTAGCAGAAATGGAGTTAAAAATTTTTTTGAAGTTTGTATTTCATTTACCCGTAAGGTGCGGTATATTTACTTATTAGGATTGCTAAACCGTACAATTAAATAGCAGATAGACAGAGACAATATTACTATTCCTAAACCGATTATATCAATACCTGAAACTTTTTCTAAATCTAGAATAATGATTTTCCTGGCTACAGCAATTAAAGATGTCGCAATGACTAATTCAATTTGAAAAACGTGTTTTTTTAGATAAGCTGTGATATTTTCCAATATTTCTAAAGCGATTAAAACATTTAGAAATAAACCAAAAATTGTAAATATAGTTGTGTTAAATTGACCATAGGGAGGTTGAAATAATTCTCTAAAAAGTAAGGAGGTTAAATCAATAATAATAGCAAAAATTACAATTACCATTAAAATTGATAAAATTTTAGAGACTATAACTGTGATGTGTTCAATTACAGAGTTAAAGTATTCATCATTATTGATAAATCTCAATAGTTTATATAGAAGTCTTTTCATGAAAGTTGCCTCATGCCATAAATATAGGGTATTTACAGAATACTCCCTAAAGTCAAGCGCTATAAAAATAAAGGCAAATTTGAGCTTGAGGCTATAAACTTTACTAATTTTTACTTGAGGTTTCGCTTGGAGGTGAACACTGGTTACTGAATGCTGGTAAATGAGAATTGAGATTATTTGTACTAACTTCTAGAGAAATTGGTATTAGCTGCACTGCACAGGCTTTTAATTCTGGTTGGTGTGAATCAGGACAGGATTGGGGATGAGTAAGAGCATTAGCTTCAGCTTGATCTGCCCATAAAGCCCCCCAGTGCATCGGGACAAACACTGTACCGGGAGATATTGCCCTAGTAACTTTAGCAGGAAAACGAGCCACACCACGAGGCGATCGCACTTCCACAATTTGATGATCTCTAATTTCCAATTTAGCCGCATCATGAGGATGAACTTCAATCAATGGTTGCGGGTGCATTTGGCGAGTTTTTTCAATTCTACCTGTACGAGTTTGGGTGTGCCAATGTCCGTAATATCTACCTGTAGTTAGCACAAAAGGATATTTATCATTGGGGGGTTCAGCTAAACCTCGTGAGAAATAAGCAGCAAATTGAGCCCGTTTATTGGGAGTATGAAAAATCAAATCAGTATACAGGCGTTTTCCTTGGGTTTTTTGATCCTGTGAAGTATGCGGCCACTGAATAGCCCCCTGTGACTTTAACAGATCATGACTAATACCAGACATATCACAAGGGCGATTTTGGGTTAATTGTACAAACTCGGCATAAACTTCGGCGGAATTATCAAAAGCAAATTGTTGATTAAACCCTAAACGTTTTCCTACTTCTGCAAAAATTTCCCAGTCCGCTTTGGCTGTTCCTGGTGGTTGACGAAAAGCCGAACAAAGAGTTACAACCCGCTCAGAATTAGTCATAACACCAGTTTTTTCACTCCACTGTGCCGCCGGTAATAAAAGATGAGCAAAAGCAGATGTTTCTGTCGGAAAATAAGCGTCTTGATAAATTGTAAATGGTGATTTTAATAAAGCCTTCTTTGTTCTTTCTAAATCTGGCAGACTGACTGCCGGATTAGTCGCCGCAATCCAAAATAATTTTACAGTTTCATTTTCCAAACCTGTAATCATTTCCCAAGTATTTAAACCTGGTTCTGGTGAAATTTGCCCCCGATTTAAACACCAAATATCCTCAACTTCTGCCCGATGTTGGGCATTTTTTACACTTCTATAACCAGGTAATAAATGTGATAAACCTCCCGCTTCCCTTCCTCCCATCGCATTGGGTTGACCAGTTAAAGAAAAAGGCCCAGCCCCAGGTTTACCGATTTGCCCAGTCATTAAATGTAAATTAATAATTGTTCTAACTTTAGCCGTTCCTTCAGAGGATTGATTTACACCCATTGACCACAAAGATAAAACTCTTCGGGACTCTCCCCAATATTTAGCAGCCGTTTTTAAATCTTCCACACTAATCCCACATTGATGGGCAACTATTTCCGGTGTATAGTGTTGAATGACCTGAGCATAATCAGGAAAGTTACTGGTACAATCATCAATAAATGCTTTATCAATATAATTATTTTGTAATAATAAATAAGCAATACCATTCAATAAATCAATATCTGTACCGGGTTTAATCGCTAAATGTAAATCTGCAATTTCGGCTGTAGGAGTGCAGCGTGGATCTACAACAATTAATTTAACATCGGGATTTTTTTTGTGATATTTAGCTAACCGATTAAAAACGATGGGATGACATTCGGCGGTATTTGTACCAATTAAAAATGCACAATCAGTTAATTCTAAATCATCATAACAACAGGGGGGACCATCAGCACCAAAACTTTGCAAATATCCAGATACAGCACTGGACATACATAATCTAGAATTAGCATCAAAGTTATTAGTGCCTAAACAACCTTTAATTAATTTTTGAGCTACATAATAATCTTCGGTTTGGAATTGTCCCGAACCATACATACATATTGCCTGTGATCCGTGAGTCAAGCAAACAGTTTTAATTTTATCAGTGATAATATCAAAGGCTTCATCCCAAGTAATTTGGCGAAATTCTTGATTTAAAGATTCACGGAATAGAGGGTAATGTAATCTATCTTGTTCTAAAGATTCGGTAACGGTTGCGCCTTTAACGCATACCATTCCTTGGTTAGATGGGTGAGATTTATCTCCTCTAACTCGCCAGTTATCTTTTGTGGGTAATATTTCTAAACCGCAACCTACGCCACAATAAGGGCAAAGGGTTTTTGTAATTTCGGTCATAATTGAACAGTTTTTCGTTTGGTATTGAAGATTTAATTTGTCTCACGCAGAGGCGCAGAGGCGCAGAGGTAAGAACGCAGAGAAATGATTAATGGGTAATGGAAGGTGAATTAAATGAATTAGGCGGACAAGATACCCACCCTACAATAGTTTTAACTAAAAGGATGGGCAAATTTTATGAAAGTATTGGTTTCAAAAAAATTGAGTTAGATATTTATGATTTATGTAACTTAGCCGAAATAACCATAGTTAAATCAACCTTGTTACCTCCTGCCTTCTCTAGTCGTTACTACAGCGACGATAGAGAAAATCTAGAGCATGATTTCGCAGGTGATAGTATTCGGGATTTTCCATAATACGCTGACGGTTACGGGGACGGGGGAAGGGAATTGTTAATACTTCTCCGATGTTGGCGGCGGGTCCGTTGGTCATCATAACCAATTTATCGGCGAGGAATAATGCTTCATCAATATCATGGGTAATCATTAAGACGGTGACTTGATTTTCTTGCCAAATTTGTAGGAGTTCTTCTTGTAATTCTTCTTTGGTGATGGCATCTAAAGCACCGAAAGGCTCATCTAGAATGAGGACTTGGGGACGGATAGATAAGGCACGAGCGATCGCAACTCTTTGTTTCATCCCTCCAGAGATTTGGCTGGGTCTTTTGTCGGCGGCTTCTGTTAAGCCTACCATCGCTAAATGTTCTCTAACAATGGCGCGTTTTTCAATTGTTGATTTATGGGGAAAGACGGTATCAACGGCTAAATAAATGTTATCAAATACGGTTAACCAGGGCAGTAAACAATAGTTTTGAAACACCATCATTCTATCTGGTCCTGGTTCTGTAATGGGCTGGCCTTGTAAGTAAACTATACCGTTGGTAGGGGTATTAAAGCCAGAAATCATATTTAATAATGTTGATTTTCCACAACCGGAATGACCAATCAAACAAACAAATTCTCCTTCTTTTACTTTGAGGTTAATATCATCTAGGACGGTATAGGGTCCTTCAAAGGTGGGATAAATTTTGTTTACACCTTCAATGACTAAAAAATCTTCGGTTTTGACGGCTGGCACTTTGTTAAATTTGGTTGTTGTTTGCATGGTTTTTTCCTAATTTACAAATTTTACTTTATTTAATGTTCAATTACCCATTTTTAAATAAATACTTCCTCAACCCGGAGTTGGCGTTTAATTTCCAAATTCTGAAGATATTTGATTGGTTCGGATGGGTTAAATTCTTTGCCATCAAATAACTGAATTGGCGCTTCTCTTCCCATATCCAATAAGCCGAGTTCTCGTGCAGCAGCACCAAAAACATTAGGACGACAAATTTTGTCAATGACTTCTAACCAGTTTTTGGGAAAAGCTATTAAACCCCAACGCGCCATTTGGGTTAAAATCCATAACATTTCTTCTCGATTGGGATAGTTGGCTTTATTGAGATAAAATTGATGGAATTTTGGTAATAATTGCGGTTTTGTCCCGTCACCACGTTGATAGGGGTCAATAAAACCTGCACGGATATAAGTAGGATCATCACCTAAATAATTCGGATGACAAATTAACTGGAGAATTTCCTCCCGATTGCGGAGGTCGTCGCAATATTTACAGGCATTAATTAAAGCTTTAACTAAAGCAACATGAGTTTTTGGGTGTTGTTGTGCCCAATCTTCTCTAACTCCTAAAACTTTTTCAGGATGATCTGCCCAAATTTCGGCGGTAGTAGTAATTGCAAAACCTAAATTTTGTGCGATCGCTCGATTGTTCCAAGGTTCACCAACACAGTAACCATCTATCAGTTGATTCCGCAAAGAAGCCACCATTTGCGGGGGAGGAATTTCAATTAAACTTACATCCCGATCAGGATGAATACCACCCGCCGCTAACCAATAGCGTAATAGTAAATTATGCATGGAAGCAAAATGCACAATTCCTAAAATTTGCGTTTTATCTAATTCTGCATCAATAGCATTTTGAAATTGCTTTAAGTCTCTGACACCCGCATCAAATAATTGTTTGCTGAAGGTAATTGAGTTACCATTGCGGGAAAGGGTCATGGCGGTGACAATGGGAACAGAATCACTATTATTTGCTCCTAATGTCATGGCTAGAGGTAATCCTGCTACCATTTGCGCCGCATCTAAACGACCGGTTTTAATTCCGTTAGCAACTTCTTTCCAACAAGGTTCCCAACTTAAATTTACATCTAAACCTTGTTCAGCAAAGAAACCTTTTTCCTTCGCAATTATTAAAGGTGCAGCATCGGTGAGAGGAACAAAACCAAGTTCTAAAGTGGTTTTTTCTAAACTATTATCAGTAATAAGAATTGGTGCAACAGGTTGTTTTTGTCGTTTCTTCGCCTGTTTTTGTTGATTGAGGAAGTAAATCATCTCATTTCGCAACCCGTAATAACTGGGATGATTAACTACTTCCAAACGTTGACGGGGACGGGGAATAGGAACTTCTAGAATTTTGCCAATGTGTGCTTCTGGCCCATTGGTTAACATAACGATGCGATCGCTCAACAATAGCGCCTCATCCACATCATGAGTTACCATTACACAAGTAACTTCATGTTCATTACAGATTTTCATCAGTTGGGCTTGTAAACTCCCCCTAGTTAAAGCATCCAAAGCCCCGAAAGGTTCATCTAACAGCAATAACTTCGGACGGGTAGCCAAAGCACGAGCGATCGCAACTCGCTGTTTCATCCCCCCTGACAACTCGCTAGGGCGTTTATTCGCTGCATGACGTAATCCCACTAAATCAATATGTTCCTCAACTATGCCCCGACGCATACCCTTTGGTTGATTTTCGTGTACTTCATCCACCGCCAAAGCGATATTTTCCCGCACCGTTAGCCAAGGAAGCAAAGAATAATTTTGAAATACTACCATTCGATCCGGTCCGGGTTCTCTTACTTCCCTTCCCTCTAAAATCACACCTCCCAAACTTGCATGATCCAACCCAGCAATAATATTTAATAATGTAGATTTACCACAACCAGAATGACCAATTAAAGAAATAAATTCTCCTTTTTTAATCTTTAACTCAATATTTTTTAGAGCAATATATTTACCACCATTAGGTAAACTAAACACCCGGTCAACATGATCAACTTCTAAAAAAATACTCATATTAGTCCTTAGTCCTTAGTATGTGTAGAGTGGGCATTTCTTGATTAGACTATGAATAAAAGCGAATTATTTTCATAAATGTCCACTCATGTATATTTCAACAATCAAATAGTAATCCTATACATTATTTCTGCTCAGTTGGGACAAATAAATTAGAAGCAAAAAGCACCAATTTATCTAAAATTAAACCTACAATACCCACATAAATTAGAGCCAAAATAATCTCACTCAAATTTGTTTCTGTCGAAGTATTGTAAGCATCCCAAATAAATGAACCAATTCCCACACCACCCACTAACATCTCTGCGGCAACAATTGCCAACCAAGATAAACCAATCCCAATTCTTAAACCAGTGAAAATATACGGAATAGTGGCAGGGAAAACAATTTTTAAGAAATATTTAAAACCCCTCAACCGTAAAACACGAGCCACATTTACATAGTCTTGGGGAATTTGTTGTACTCCCACAGTAGTGTTAATGATAATCGGCCAAATAGAAGTAATAAAAATCACGAAAATAGCGGAAGGATTTGCTTGTTGAAAAGCCGCCAAAGAAATTGGCAACCAAGCCAAAGGCGGAATAGTTCTTAAAACTTGAAAAATCGGATCTACTGCATTATAAATTAAAGTATTAGCACCAACTAATATCCCTAAAACTACTCCCACAATCACAGCTAAAGAAAATCCTAAACCCACTCTTCCCAAACTGGTGAGTATTTGCCAACCTAAACCTTTATCACTTTCACCATTATCAAAAAATGGCTGAATAATAAAAGGGTCCCAAGTTTCCGAAAATGTTTCGATAGGCCCAGGTAATTGAAAATTAGGTATTAAACAAAGTAATTGCCAAAACACCATAAAAACAATTATTGCCATAATTGGTGGCAAAACTTTTTTAGCAACAAACTTATTCAAAGCTTTCTGTAGCTTTCTTTGACTTGCACGACTGCCAAGAGTAATTGTCATGTTCTGATTTATTTGGTATTGGAACAATTAAAAAATAGTTATTGTAGGTTGGGTTGAAGAATGAAACCCAACAAAATCCAGCTTAAACTTTTTTGATTTGCAAACTCTTTAAATACTCTTCTGGCTTCTCAGGATCAAATTTTACGCCATCAAAGAAAGTTTCTACACCGCGAGAGGTACTACTAGGAATTTCTGCATCAGAAATACCCAAACTTTTCGCAGCTTGTTTCCATAAATCTTCTCTATTGACTTTATCTACCAATTCCTTAACTTGCGTATCTTTGGGCAAATAACCCCAACGAATTTCTTCTGTTAAAAACCAAGTATCATGACTCTTGTAAGGATAGGAAGCATTATCAGCCCAGAATTTCATCCGATAAGCAAAGTTTTCTTCTTTGCGACCATTACCATAATCAATGTTACCTTTAGACCGTTCTAAAATATCGGCGACAGCAACATTAAAGTATTTACGGTCAGAGCAAATTTTACACATTTCCTCTTTATTTTCTGCCTGGTCACACCATTTTTGTGCTTCCATTACAGCCATTAATATCGCTTGGGTAGCATTGGGATTTTTATCAACCCAATCTTTACGCATTGCCAAGGCTTTTTCTGGGTGATTATTCCATAATTCCCCTGTAACTAAGGCAGTATAACCTAATTTTTGGCTAACTAATTGAGCGTTCCAAGGTTCACCAACGCAGAAAGTATCAACAGTACCTACTTTCATATTGGCGACCATTTGTGGTGGTGGGACTGGTTCTAAAACTACATCTTGTTCAGGATTAATTCCCCCAGCCGCTAACCAATAGCGCAGCCATAAATCATGAGTACCGCCGGGAAATGTCATAGCCATTTTTAAGGATTTTTTATCGGCTTTGGCTTTGTCTGCTGCTGCTTTTAAGGTTTTACTTTGTAAGCTAATCTGTAAATCTTTGAACTTATCAGCAACAGAAATGGCTTGACCATTAATATTCAACCGCGCCAAAATATACATTGGTACTTGGTCATTAATGGTAATTAAATAAGGCATTGGGGTTAAAATGTGTGCGCCATCAATACCACCACCAGATGAACCAATTTTTAAATTATCACGGGTGACAGGCCAAGATTTTTGTTTAATTACTTCTACATCCTTCATGCCATATTTAGCAAAAAATCCCTTTTCTTTGGCAATAATTAAAGGTGCAGAATCAGTTAAGGCAATAAAGCCTAATTTAGCTTTGGTTGTTTCTACTTTTGGGGCGTTAGCGGCTGTAGATGTGTCAGAAGCGTTAACAGCAGAAGGGGTGGTATTATTTGAATTTGAATTGCTAGATGCACAAGCATGAGTAAAAATTGAAGCGGCTGCGGCTACGCCTGAAGTGATAATAAATTTTCTGCGAGAAATATTGGACATTTTCACCTTAATGTTTAGTTAAAAGAATTAAAAATCTGATGAGAGATTGTACAGATGCAGATAGGAAAATTTAAGAGGAAACCAAGGTTTCTTGTTTGAGTTTTGCACCAAAGTTTTGAATCAGTAAATCACGTAATATCGGTTGTAAGTCTTCACAGGGAATCCCTTTTTGAATGCAGTTTCCTAAATGAGCATCTTTACCAACTTTGCCACCCATATAAATATCTACGCCTTCTAAGGTTTTACCATTTTTACGAGTCTTTGTTCCCATTAAACCAATATCGGCTACTTGTGGTTGTCCGCAGGAATTTGGGCAACCTGTCCAATGTATTCTTACAGGTTTAGCAAAGGTTAATTCACTTTCTAGGGCTTTAATTACTGATAAGGCGCGGTTTTTGGTTTCAATTAAGGCGAAATTACAGAATTGTGCACCTGTACAAGAAACGAGGGAACGGGTTAATAAGTCGGGGTTAATTGAAAATCTTTCTAACAATGGTTCAGACAAGAATGTAGATAGATTGGTATCAGGAATATGAGGAATGATGATATTTTGTTCAACTGTCAGACGAATTTCACCACTACCGTAAACTTCGGCTAAACGGGCAATTTCAAACATATCACCAGCGTATAATCTGCCGACGGGAATATGTAAACCTGCATAATTTAATCCTGGTTGTTTTTGTGGATGTATGCCAATATGATCGCGTTTTTCCCAATCAATTTGATCTTCCGATGCGGCAGGTAATAATGATTTACCTAAACGCTGTTCTACTTCTGTTCTAAATTTCTCTATTCCCCATTCGTCAATTAACCACATTAATCTGGCTTTTTGGCGGTTGGCACGTAAGCCATGATCCCGATAAACTTCGAGAATTGCTTTAGATACTATTACTACTTCTTCCGGTGAAACCCAAGCATTGAGGGAAATTGCGGCTTCACAACGTTTAGCAGAAAAGAAGCCACCAACGAGAATATTAAAACCAAAGTTCTGATTTAAAAAAGCAGGAATGAAGGCTAAATCGTTGATTTCTGCATGGACGGAATTATCTCTTCCTCCAGTAATTGCTATGTTAAATTTCCGGGGGAGATTTGTAAATTCTGGGTTGCCTTTTCCTTGGTTGGTGACTGTATCTTGAATTTGTTTGATTAATTCTCTTGTATCATACAATTCGTTGGCATCTAAACCGGCTACGGGATCACCTGTAATGTTCCGCACGTTGTCCATTCCTGATTGAATGGTAGTTAAACCAACTGCTTGAAATTGCTCAAATATACTTGGTAAATCTTCGATTCTAATTCCCCGTAGTTGGATGTTTTGTCTGGTGGTAATATCTGCGCTGCCATCATCACCATAGCGTTGTACTACTTCTGCTAAAACTGACATTTGTTTGCTGGTGAGAATACCGTTTGGTATCCGCATCCGCATCATAAATTTACCGGGTGTAACTGGTCGGAAAAATACTCCTAACCATTTGAGGCGATGATCTCTATCTGTTTCGTCTATTCCTTCCCAACCTAGTTGGGCAAATTTTTCTATTTCTGTTTTGATGGCTAATCCATCTTTTTCTGCTTTGAGTTTTTCAAATTTATTGAGTGTGTTGGTTGTGGTTGCTGTGTCTGTCATGATGTAGTAGATGGCTATTTACTAAGTTTGTGTATTTGTTTCCAATATCAATTACTAACGAAAAAACAAAAGTAAAAGGTGATTTTTATTTGGGAATAGTCTAAGCTGCCTATTACGAGAAATGGCAATATTGATGGCAGCTAGATATTTTAATTTTGCTGTTTGATTTGATTTTTGAACGGCTTTGTATTCATAAGTTAAGGCGGTATCAAAGATTATTTCGTATAGCTTGTTACTGAATTGTTGCAAAATTGCATAAAACGTATTGTGAACTTGCGCTTTCTGCATAAAGACTGACAAGTTTAGTAGTTTGAATTACCCACAAGTGAACATGAGCCGTTACTCTAAACTCAAATACTGAAAATAGGAGGATAATAATTGACAGGTAATAGATAAATAAAAATGGCTATGAAACGACGTGAGTTTATGAATTGGGTTGGTTTGGGTTGGTTAGCAGTTTCTTTACCTGTGGCGATCGCTGCTTGTACTTCAGATGCTACCTCTACTACATCCGTAACCCCTGCGGCTAAGGGTTGGCAAAAGGTGGGAACGGTAGCGGAATTAGATAAAACTGGCCAACTGTTAGCGCAAAATTCCCCAGTTGGGGCGGTGTTGGTAGTAGGAACATCGAAAAACCCCAATAATCTAGTTGCTGTTAATCCTACTTGTACACACAAAGGCTGTACTGTGGCTTGGAAGGCAGATCAAAATAATTTTGCTTGTCCCTGTCATGATGCAAAGTTTGCTGCTGATGGCAAGGTAGTAGCAGCACCAGCTAAAAACCCACTTAAAACTTATGTAGCCAAAATTGAAGGTGATGCCGTGTTAGTTCAAGGTTAAGGCAGGAGGCAGGGGGCAGAGGGGATGAAGAGGCAGGGGGGCAGGGGAGAAAGAAGAAGTAATTAGCCTATTGTCTATTGTCTGTTCCCTGTTCCCTGTTCCCTGTTCCCTGTTCCCTAATGACTAATTTTGCACCAAATACTTATTAGTTAAAAACTATGACAATCAATTTTCTCCAACTTTTAAAAAAATCCCCAATGACCTATATTGCGTCTGATTGGTCGGCTGTGATTGAGTTTTTACAAAACGATCCCCAAATCATCAATCATCAACCTGAAGTTTTAGAGTTGGCACTTTCTGGTCTTTATTTGGGGGATTTTCAGCAGCGCTGGGAGTTGAGTAAAATTTTAATAAGTTGGGGAAAAATTGTCATTCCTGCATTAATTGAAATTTTAGAAGATGAAGATACAGAGGATGAGTTACGCTGGTATGCGGCGCGAATTTTGGGAGAATTACAACACCCAGAAGCTATTCCTCCTTTGGTAGTGTTGTTAAATAGTCCTGATGAGGAATTACAGGCGATCGCTTCTTCTGCCCTCGGACAAATGGGTAAAATGGCTATAAATGCACTGATTCCGCTTCTTAAACAAGATGAAACTAAATTTTTGGCAGTGCGATCGCTTGCTCAAATTCATCAGCAGGCAACTATTACACCCCTACTCAGTATTGTTAATGATCCAAATCCCGCCATCCGCAGTTTAGCTATTGAGGCTTTAAGCAATTTTCATGATTATAGAGTTCCCCCGGTTTTACTTGCGGCTATCAATGATGTAGCCTCTACGGTGAGAAGAGTTGCTATTCTCGGTTTAGGTTTCCGTCCAGATTTACAAGCAGAATTAGATTTAGCCGCTCAATTGCAACCAAAATTATTTGATTCTAATTTAGAAGTTTGTTGTGCTACTATTTCCACTTTATCCCGTCTGGGAGGAGATGTAGCGGCTGAAGCTTTATTTTCTGTGTTAATCTCACCCAATACACCAGTTTTAATACAGTTGGAAACTGTCCGCGCTTTAACTTGGATGGAAACTACTGCGGGGTTAAAATATTTGCAAACTGCTTTAAATTATTCTTTTGCATCCACTGTCTACCAAGAAATGGTAATAGTTCTGGGGAGAGTCAAACAGCCAAATTTAACCCTACTGGCTACAGATATTTTGTTAGAATTACTGAACAGCAAACACCCAGCAACAAATATTAATAGTGTGAAAAGTGCGATCGCTCTGTCTTTAGGTCATTTAGGTACAGCCAAAGCCATCCCAGCTTTAACTTTACTCCTAAACGAACCAGACCAGCAAGTAAAACTACACGCCATCGCAGCTTTAAATACTATCCAAAGTTGACTTAATGCTGATTCAGAAAAAATTTCCATGTTCAACTAAAATGGTAACGATAGGAAAAAATTTATTAAAATCTATAAAATTTATCAATCAAATTTTCTCTTGCTTAAAAACCATCATGTAATTTAAACTACTTAAAATGCGATTAGAGCAGCTGCAAGCCTTTCTAGCCATTGTCCAAACTGGCAGCTTTCAACAAGCAGCTAGAAAGTGTGGTATTACCCAATCTACCATTAGCCGTCAAATTCAAGCCCTAGAAGCAGATTTGGGTGTAGAACTATTCCACCGCACCAACCAAGCTAAACTGACATTAGGGGGTGAGCGTTTGTTACCCCGTGTGCGGAAAATTTGCCAAGAGTGGGAAACTGCAAACCAAGAATTAGCGGATTTAATCGCGGGTAAACAACCAGAGTTATGTATTGCAGTAATTCATTCGCTTTGTGGTTCTTATCTACCGCCAGTATTACAAAAATTCTGTCATGATTATCCAGAGGTACAACTGAGGGTAACATCTCTGGGAAGCGATCGCGCCTTAAAAGTTCTCAAAGATGGTTTAGTAGATTTAGCGATCGTCATGAACAACCGTTTTTTAATTACTGGTCGAGAAATGGTAGTAGAAGTTCTTTATGATGAACCTATCGAAGTGCTAACTTCTATTAATCACCCTTTAGCACAATATGATTACATCCCCTGGTCAGAGTTAATTCTTTATCCACAAGTGGTATTTAAAGATGGGTACGGAATGCAACGTTTAGTTCAAGAACGATTTGACCGATTAGCCGCCAAATTAAACGCAGTTTTAGAAGTTAACACCCTCGATGCTTTTCGCGGAGTAGTTCGTCAAGGAGAATTAATTGCTTTATTACCACAATCAGCACTATTAGAGGCCAGGTGTGATCCCACTCTTGCTGTTAGACCTATAGCCAGTAACAATAATTTTTCCCCATCTGAAAATGCCAATCTTACAAGAAGGGTGGTAATGGTAACAACTCAAGACCGTCTACAAATCCCCCCAATTAAACATTTTTGGCAACTAGTTCTAGAACACATCCCCCCTTTTGTTGAGAGTGCAAGGTGCGGAGTACGGAGTGCCGGGTAGAAGAGGCAGAGGGGCAGGGGGCAGAGGGGAAAGAAAAAAGAAAAAAGAATTAATTTTCTATTACCTTATTACCTATTACCTTATTACCTATTACCTATTACCTTATTACCTATTACCTGTTCCCTGTTCCCTGTTCCCTACTTCCTAATGACTAATGACTAATGACTAATGACTTTCGAGATTTATTAAAAAAAGTGGGTAGCGGTAATCACACAGGCGAGAATTTAACTCGTGCTGAAGCTGCTGCTGCTCTGAAAATGATATTATTAGGTGAAGCTACACCTGCCCAAATTGGTGCGTTTTTAATTGCTCATCGGATTAAGCGCCCCACTGGAGAAGAGTTAGCGGGAATGTTAGATACTTATGAGGAGTTAGGGCCAAAACTAGAAACGGTTACGACTCCACCCGTAATATTAGGTATACCCTATGATGGTAGAACCCGTACTGCTCCCATTAGTCCAATTATCGCTTTGCTATTAGCGACTGCGGGACAACCTGTAATCATGCACGGAGGCGATCGCTTTCCCACTAAATACGGTTTACCATTAATTGAGATTTGGAAAGGTTTAGGTATAGATTGGACTGGTTTATCTCTATCTCAAATCCAGCAAATATTTGAGCAATCAGGTATTGGTTTTATCTACACACCAGCGCATTTTCCCCTCACTCAAACTGTCTGGGAATATCGGGATCAACTAGGTAAGCGTCCCCCTTTAGCCACAATGGAGTTAATTTGGCAACCTTACGCTGGAGAATCTCACTTAATAGCCGGTTTTGTACATCCACCAACAGAAGAATTATTCCAAGCAACTTTGAAATTAAAAGGAGTAAATAAATACACCTTAATCAAAGGATTAGAAGGTAGTTGTGATTTGCCACGCGATCGCACTGCAATTATTGGTTATTCATCTTCCACAGCCCCGGAAATTGAGCGTTTACACCTTGTACCCCGTGAATATGGCTTTTCAACCAAAAATGTACCCCTCACGACCACAGAAGACTTAATTAGCCAAATGCAGACAGTTTTAGCAGGTGAACCCAGCGAACTAATGCAAACAGCCCTTTGGAATGGTGGCTTTTATTTATGGCACTGTGGCATTTGTCCAGATATGCAAACAGGTATTAACCAAGCCAGGGATTTATTTAAAACTGGTGCAGTAGCCAATAAATTAAGACAGTTAAATCAAATTAGACTTCGCTAAGTTTGTTCAAAACAAATTGCCAGAGAAGCTAGATCCAGTTAAAAGCACAGGAATAAATATAGGGAACACAGATAATTATTATTGTGATCAGAGGATTTTCGCCAGTTTAAATGTATTTCAATTAAAACTAGAAGAGTTAATTTAATATCAAAAACTGGCGGTATTTTTTCCAATATTCGATCCCCAGACTTAACTGTTATTTTGACCCCATCTATTTTCTGATCTACAAGTGATGTATATCTCAATTCAGATGGAAATTTTCCCAAAACTGAATTTTGCTCATTTTTATCTTATTGTTCTAAAGGTTTGCCATTACCAGAATACACTGGAACTAAAGGTAAGATCATACCTTCACAAGCTAGTAAACCTTTAGGAAAAACCGTTTGCACTTCCGCTTGCATTTGATCTAGAAATTCATCATGATCATCTGGATGATGATGAGAAATTACCAGTCTTTTCACTCCATAGCTTAAGGATAAATCTACCGCCGTTCTCCAAAGTAATTTTGCGGAGTCGTGACTATGAGCCGTAGGAGGTGTATACGTGGAATTAGCAATGAGTAAATCAACTCCTGCAATAATTTGGGCAATTTTTTCTAGTTCCTGTGGGTCTGTAGTTTTATGTAAATCTGTAGCATAAGCCACACTAATTCCCCCCCAGCTAACACGATAACCAAGCGATCGCTGAGTTTTATTAATTAAATCTATAGTGATTTTAACATCATCTAATTCTAACATTTTACCCGGAGTCAGATGATAAAAGTGTAAATCAGACTGCATCACCTGTAGAGGATAGGGAAAGTGCGGTTGGAGCATTTGATCACATAAGCATTGCTTGACAGATGCTCCATTAGAAGCTGCTGTACCACAAATATGAAATTTATTACCAGCTACAAACGCGGGAGCAAAAAAGGGAAATCCCTGAATCCGATTAGATTGGACATTAGTAAAAAATAAATGCGCTTCCAAGGGTTTTGGCTGTTTTTGCCAGGATTTACCTAGAATGCGTAGTCCTGTACCTCCATCAAAAATTAATCGTTTTCCAGCTACAAACATCTCAACACAAGCAGTATTACCACCATAACGGTTAGTATTACTGTTGGGTGTAGGGACTAAACCACGTACACCCCAAAATTGGACGGTGAACTCTCCATCGGGATGAGTTAGCATGGGATTTGGCTCTTGAGTTGTTGGAATATCAGACAGCTCAAAATTTGACATAATTCTTTGCAATCAGAGCTTACTGAGCAGGTCATCGTATTGTCGCACTTCCAATAACCGGTTATTTTCATCTACAATCACAACCGTAGGAGAGTATTGTTTTAACTCTTCTAGAGAAAACTGTCCATAGGTCATAATAATTAGGCGATCGCCGGTTACACCCAGACGTGCGGCTGCACCATTTAACTCTATTGCACCTGAGTTAGCTGGTGCGGGTATGGCATAAGTGATAAAACGCTCACCATTTGACTTATTCACTACTTGTACTTGCTCATAAGGCAAAATACCAGCTTTTTCTAATAAAACTTCATCAATGCTAATACTACCCACGTAGTTAATATTGGCTGCCGTGAGTGTACAGTTATGAATTTTGGCCGAAAGGAGAGTGCGCTGCATTGTTATTTTGGGGTTTCGCTATAAGCTGCAATGGTCAGTCCATAGAGCCAGTTTTCTGTTTGGTGGGTAATTGAGTAAATGCAATTACTAATTACCCATCATCTATTATGCTTTAGCAGCTCTAATGAACTTCTCTACTAAGGGTGCGACCCTCTCCACATCCTGCCAACCTAGAATTTCTGTCACTTTCTTTTCCAAATTTTTATAAGAACGGAAAAATTCAGCGATTTCATCTAAGCGATGAGGAGACACGTCTTTTAGTGATTTAACGTGAGAGTAGCGGGGGTCTTTGTCGGGAACACACAAGATTTTCTCGTCGCGATCGCCACCATCTACCATTTCTAAAAACCCAATCGGTCTAGCTGCAATGATACAGCCGGGAAAGGTAGGTTCATCTATAATAACCATTCCATCCAGGGGATCGCCATCATCTGCTAAGGTATTGGGAACAAAGCCGTAGTCATAAGGATATTTTACCGAAGAATACAATACTCGGTCTAAAGCAAAGGCTTGTAAATCTTTATCGTATTCGTATTTATTTTTACTCCCACCTGGAATTTCAATCAGGACATTTAGCACACCCGGCTTAGGTTGAGCAGGAATAAGGGATAAATCCACAACAAAACTCCTCTGTTAACAGTTCGAGGGGTACAGTTACTTTTGCACCCCGTTGTAGAATTTTAGGGCAATTATGGATCTCTTCCCAAGTATTCATCTCAATACTTATTGATTAAGGTGAAAAACCAGCAGACTAGTGCAAGAAGGCAGGAGGCAGGAGGCAGGAGGCAGGAGGTAAGAAGGTTAATTTAACTAGTGTTTAATAAGGTTTATCTGGCTAGTTATTTCCGCCACGCTGCACTAGAAGCAATACCATTTGGGATTGTGGATTTTGGATGTTTGACCACAAAATTTGATCTTAAAGTATAGATTTTGTAAATCTATCCATCACCATTACCTGTAATTATAGTATAATATTTTACTGGCTTTTCATCCTTATGCAATTTCTGAGTTGAAAATACTTAACCCTATTTCTCAGGATACATGGCTGTTTACCGTGTGAATGCGTCCTTGTGACAGATTACTTACCAAAAAATTGGGTTTAAAGCCCCGTCCTCTGAGGTTACAGCTGGCGATTGATGGGTGTCACCTCCCAACCCAACGATTTTATAGGCTTTTCGGCGGAATATTCAGAAAGCACTCGCACCCCAGAAGCCTTGATTTATCGTTTAACTGAGGGGTCTTACCCCCCCGTTCGCCAGCTGTATCCTTTGAGGACGGCTTTTTGGTAGAATAGTGGAAACAGGCAGGGCATTGTCTGTTGGGCGAGATAGTGTAAGACGGGGTAGACCTGCAACTGTTGTTTGAACCCAGAATCTCCGCACTTTTAGGGCGGGGAGTATGTCAA
>DATGXB010000008.1:0-1843 GCA_035299225.1 Nostocaceae cyanobacterium
GTGACATACTCACGCTTCCTGAGTACAGGTAAGCGTGAGCTTCTCAGAGACTCTTCAATGAAGACATAATCTGAGCTTTTAAGGCGTGTGTCCCACGCGCTTTTATATTCAAACTTGCATTGAGATCCCTACACAAACTGACCTTACAATTAGGGCAATTGTGCGTTCTTTCTGATAGTGGCTTTATTACTTTAGTGCCACAATTAGAGCATTCCTGGCTTGTGCCGTTTGGGTTTACAGCAATAACTTTCAGTCCAGCATTCTCGGCTTTAACTGTCAGTATCGAAATAAATTGTCCCCAGCCAGCATCGTTTACACTTTTAGCAAGTCGTGACTTAGCCAGTCCTTTGATGTTCAGTTTTTCTACGGCGATAACATCATAATTCTTGAGTAAATTATTAGCAGTTTTGAAGTGGAAATCTTTTCGAGTATCAAATACTTTTTTGTGCTGTTTGCCCAACCTCTGAATAGCTTTCCTACGACGATTAGATCCTTTTTTACGTCTTGATACTCTGCGTTGTGCTGACTTTAACTTACGTTCAGCTTTACGGAGATATCTTGGCGCACTAATTCTAGTATCATCAGATGCAACATAAAAATCTATCAGTCCAACGTCAATACCAACAATATTGTTAGCGTCAAAATCAGGTTTAATAGTTGGAACCGTTTTATCTTCTAAGCTCAGAGTTACATAATAACCATCTGCTTTTTTGGTTACAGCGACAGTCTTAATGTCAAAACTATCCGGTATTTGACGATGCACTATTACTTTGACCGTGCCTATTTTAGACAATGTTATTTTTTCGTCATTAAGATGCTCTCTTTTGAATTGTGGGTAAGTGAAAGTTTTGTATTGCCCTTTCCCCTTGAATCTAGGCTTTCCGCTACGCTTGCCATTAGCGTCACCTTTTAACCATCGGTCAAAAGCTATCTCAACTTTTTTTGGTACTTCCTGCAACACTTGAGAATGAATGCTCTTGTACCAAGGACGGTCTTTTTTAAGTTGGGTTAGCGTTGCTTGTTGACTAAAACGATTGGGCTTATCTCTCAATTTTGGGATATGGCAAACAACGAGTGAGCATCTATCTACAGAACAACGATTTTGCTCATACCAATCAAACCTCTGAGCAAGCTGATAATTGTACTGGCATCCCAGCATCTCTAATGTTTTATCAATATGCAATATTTGCTCTTTCGTTGGGTTTAATCGGTACTGGTAGGATGTTCTCACTTGTTCGAATAATTAAGTGTTACTTTTTTAGTATACACTGATTTAGATATAATATGAAAGATGATTTTGTTTCAAAAGGAAGGTCTGTTAGCGACCTGAAGGTACATTTAGTGCTGGTTACTAAATATCGGCGTAAAGCCTTCACTTCACTTATGCTGAGTAGACTAAATGCTGTAATGCAAGAATTGCTAGAAAAATGGGATTGTAAACTGGTAGAGTTTAATGGCGAGGAAGATCATGTACACCTACTCTTTCAGTACCACCCAGATGTTGAATTGAGCAAGTTAGTCAATAATCTAAAGTCTGTATCATCAAGAAAACTTCGCCAAGAATTTGCAGAACATCTAGAAAGTTTCTATTGGAAAGATGTATTTTGGAGTGGTTCTTATTTTGTTGCCAGTTGTGGCGGTGTTACGGTTTCTACTCTTAGAAAATATATTGAAGCGCAAGAATCGCCCACAGAATCAACGTAGGAATTTGCTCGTTTCCTCCACGTCCTCTTCCTTGATTTCGCTTACGCTCAATGTTGGTCAGAGGACAGTCGTCAACTCACACGCATTCATCCCACGCTCCTAAGAGTGAGACGTGGGACTTTTGCTGAAATTAGTTAAA
>DATGXB010000009.1:0-2289 GCA_035299225.1 Nostocaceae cyanobacterium
TTCTTTCCCCCCTGCCCCCTGCCCCCTGCCTCCTGCCTCCTGCCTCCAAATTGATCCCCTGTACACCAATCCAAGATAGGATAAACGGTGATTTACGTGTTGTTTTACTAAATGAATTATGAAATTCTATTGGTCACGTCTGATTGCCTTAGTTTTGGTTCTAGCTATTGGCTTAATGGGCTGTAATGGCAGTTTGGATAGTTTAACTGGAGATTATCGCCAAGATACATTAGCCGTAGTCAGTGTTTTAAAGAAAGCCATTGAGTTACCCAATGACTCTCCCGATAAAGCAGCAGTACAGGCAGAAGCACGTCAAAAAATCAATGACTTCTCTGCCCGTTACCAGCGTAATAGCTCGGTTTCAACTCTCAGTTCCTTTACTACCATGCGAACTGCCCTCAATTCTCTAGCCGGGCATTACAGTTCTTACCCTAACCGTCCCATCCCTGAAAAACTCAAAAAACGTTTAGAACTAGAATTTCAACGAGTAGAAGCAGCTTTACAACGTGGTTCTTAATGAACTGCTAATTACAAATAAACCGAGGGCAGAAGCTAGTGCAAGGAGGCAGGAGGTAGGGGGCAGGAGGTAAGAAGGCTTATTAAATAGGTGCTAAAACCTTTTTGAGCCAGATCATTATTTCTGCTACACTGCACTAGGTTTTGCTCTCGAATGCGTTTATTTTAGTGGTGTAGATTGTGATTACGGGCAGAATTGCCATTTTTCTAAGTTGTTTATGTCAAAATGTGGTTTTACGTTTTTCAGGCTAGTGTTATCTTGGCGAAATTTGTTCGCTGTTGTTGTTCTCAGTAGTTTACTGTTACCTAATTTTGGCAGTCAGCCAGCGAAAGCGCAGTTAGCAAAAAATTGTCAGCTGTCAGTCAAAGCAACCCAAGAAAAAGAAAATTTACGTTTGTCGGCACTTAGGGGTGATAAAAAAGCCGAAGCTCGGTATTTGAAGTTAGTTAAACAACACGCGCAAGAATTACAAGATTGTCGGAGACGGACTTGGCCGGACAATCAAGCGCTTTGGTTGCGGTTGTATCCTTGTGATATTCAACCGGGAGCGATCGCTAAAATTATGGATCGTGTTGCCAGCCAAGGTTATAATCAGGTTTATGTAGAAGTATTTTATGATGGTCAGGTTTTATTACCAGCAATTTCTAACAATACAGTTTGGCCTTCTGTGTTGCGGACACCAGGAACAGAAAGGATTGATTTATTAGCCGCAGCCATTGAACAAGGTAGAGAACGGGGTTTAAAGGTCTATGCCTGGATGTATACCATGAACTTCGGCTACACCTATGCCCAACGTCCCGACCGAGAAAATGCGATCGCCCGCAATGGTAAAGGGCAAACTAGTTTATATGTGGTAGATAACGGCTCTCAAGTCTTTATTGACCCCTACAACACCACAGCCAAAACAGACTATTACCGCCTAGTACAAGAGGTAATGCGTCGCCGTCCTGATGGTATCCTGTTTGACTATATCCGCTACCCCCGGCAATCAGGCACAGATTCCATTGCCACCAAAGTTTCTGATTTATGGTTATATACTCCCGCTACCCAAGAAGCCTTATTTCGTCGCGCTCTCAATACTAAAGGGTTAGACTTAATTCGCCGCTTTTTAAATAAAGGATATATTACAGTGGCAGATGTCGGTGAAGTTGACCGACTTTACCCCCAAGAAAGCGAACCCCTTTGGCAAGGTCGCACTCCTCCCCCTGGTGAAAAGTCCCTGTCTTTAGATCAAAAACAATTGGTGTTACAGTCGGATTTATGGCAGTTATCAGTAGCCCATGCCATGCAAGGAGTTATAGATTTTGTTTCTCTGGCTAGTTACCCGGCACAACAACTAGGTATTCCTTCGGGAGTGGTGTTTTTTCCTGAAGGTAATCAAGCTTTAGGTCAAGGTTATGATTCCCGTCTCCAACCTTGGGATCGTTTCCCCAGTACGATGGAATGGCATCCAATGGTTTATGCAAATTGTGGTCAAGCCAACTGTATTATGTCTCAAGTCCAACGGGTTCTAGGTGCTGCTAAACCAGGGACAAAAGTTATACCGGCTTTGGCTGGTCGTTGGGGTAGTCCTATTAGTAACAGACCTTCCCTAGAAGTGCAAATGCAAGCCTTACGTCGCTTTGCCCCGCAAATTAAAGCCGTTAGCCATTTTGCCTACTCCTGGCAATATCCACAAGACGATATGCAACGGAAAACTTGTAGTTAAGTAAAGGTAGAGGGGCAGGGAGTAGGAGGCAGGGGGGCAGAGGGGCAGGGGGGCAGAGGGGCAG
>DATGXB010000010.1:0-3505 GCA_035299225.1 Nostocaceae cyanobacterium
AGCTACGCAGATCCAAGGACGCATACCCAAGCGGTAAGATAATTCCCACTGACGACCTAAGTAGCAAGCGCAACCGATCAAGAAGTGGAAAATTACCAATTGGTATGGACCACCGTTATACAACCACTCATCTAAGGAAGCCGCTTCCCAAATGGGGTAGAAGTGTAAACCAATCGCGTTGGAGGAAGGAACAACTGCACCAGAGATGATGTTGTTTCCGTAGATTAAAGAACCAGCAACAGGCTCACGGATACCGTCAATATCAACGGGGGGAGCTGCGATGAAAGCGATGATGAAGCAGGTGGTGGCTGCAAGTAAGGTGGGGATCATTAATACGCCAAACCAACCGATGTAGATACGGTTTTCGGTGCTGGTGATCCACTCACAGAACTTGTCCCAGACGTTAGCGTTAGAACGCTGTTGAATGGTAGTAGTCATGTTTTTATAATTACGATGGAGATAGATATGATTTGGTAGGTGTTTCTACCTTGGTTACTATCTTAAGGTCTTTATTTCGATTTGTAAACCCCTTTCAGAAAAAATTTTAATATTTTTACCAAGAGGGGTATCTGTTGATGGTTGAAAGTATTGCTGTATATAGATTTGAATTTTATTACAATTTGTCTAAATCTAGATGAGTGTCAGTTACACTATGGAAGTTTCTGCTCATTCTACTCTAGATATATGGTTGAGAGATGCGTATATTGAGGTTAGATTTAAAAAGGCGATCGCATCCTCACCCCAAAAAATTAACAACTATCTTGAGATAGGTTCATAAATGAAGACCACAACTTTACAAACCGTTACATATAGCCCGGCTTATACCATAGTTCCCACTTATGAATGCTTTAACAGATGTAGTTACTGCAACTTTCGCACCGAACCTAATCAAAGTCCTTGGTTAACACTGACAGCAGCTAGACAGATTTTGCAAACATTACAAAATCAAAATGTATGTGAAATATTGATTTTAAGTGGTGAAGTGCATCCCAACTCCCCCAAGCGGGAAGCGTGGTTACAACTTATATATGATTTATGTGCATTAGCATTAGAGATGGGATTTTTACCCCACACCAATGCAGGACCCCTCAGCTTTGCAGAAATGCAGAAATTAAAACAGGTAAATGTTTCAATGGGTTTAATGTTAGAACAAATCACACCCAAATTATTAGAAACAGTCCATAAACACGCACCGAGTAAATTACCAGAAATCAGATTACAGCAATTACAATTTGCGGGAGAATTGCAAATCCCATTTACCACAGGTTTACTATTAGGAATTAGTGAAAACGAGAATGATTGCTGGGAAACATTAGCAGCCATTTCCGAACTACATCAACGCTATCACCACATTCAAGAAGTAATTTTACAACCCCACAGCCCCGGAAGTCAACAAACATTTAATGCACCACCTTTCAACCTCCATCAATTACCAAAAATCATCACTAAAGCCAGAGAAATATTACCGGAAGATATTACAATTCAAATTCCCCCAAATTTGGTAAAAGATGAAAAATGGCTATTAAATTGTATTTCATCCGGTGCAAGAGATTTAGGAGGAATAAGTCCCAAAGACGAAGTTAACCCAGATTATCCCCACATACAAAAAAAACAATTAACCGAAATTTTACAACCTGCGGGATGGGAGTTAGTACCACGTTTACCAATATACCCACAATTTGATTCTTGGTTAAATGAAGATTTAGCCAAAGTTGTGCAAAAATGGCGAAATTTATACACAAAATCTGCTCTATCGTTCCCAAATGCAATATAATAATGTTACTATGAGAGACTAATTATTACAGCAGTACGTAATACAATCTATATTACGTATTATTTCTATTAAACCTTAGTAACAATAAAAACCTAAAAAACTAAACCAAATACCGAGGAAGAAAAGCACCAATAAATGCAGCACTTAACAGCTTTCTATGTATGTACTAAAGAAATAGCTAAATATATACCTGAGTCAGCAATTAAGTTTATATAATTACTACTAGGATATATACAGAGTAAATATTTTTATCAACCTAAAGTTTATACAACTGCGATGAACATGGATTTAAGTAAGTGGGATGAAGATTTAATATCAGAAGATGACTATCCAGATTTAATTAGATGTTTAGAACGGAAATCAGGATTTGGTTTATTTTTTGTGCAGTGTAACCCTGCTGATACAGAAAGTTTGATTACCAGAATTACTCAGGATGTTCAACATAAAAATGTTCATATTTTGCGCTTAGTTGAAGCTATTGATAATTTGTATGAAAGAGTAGCAGAATTTGTTCAAGATAAGCAAGTTGATGTTTTGTTAATCAAAGGAATAGAACACTCTTTATATAAATATGAAAAAAGGACTTTTGGTGAAATAACTGAAAATAGATTCAGTAATATAAGTAGTGTACCACCGATTTTAAATCATTTAAATCAACAAAGAGAAAGATTTAGAGATGATTTTAAGTTTTGTTTCGTTTTTCTTGTGCGTTCATTCTCAGTTAATTATTTAATTAATCGTGCACCAGATTTTTTTGACTGGTCTTCTGGATTTTTTAAATTGCAGAAAGTAACAAAAAACAAATTAGATAGTTTAATTAACAAAAAAACTGTTAATTTAAATATTGAGTTATCTTGGGAAGATATACCAGATAAAATCAAAACAAGTAATAAAACAGAAAAAATTCAATTATCTTGGAAAGATATACCAGATAAGATGAAAAATATACTTCAGGAGGCTTTACAAACTATAGTTTCTTTTGAGGTAGATGATTATAAAGAATATTTAAAGCTTAGTACAGAAGAAAAAATAGAGAAAGTATTAGATATTCAAGAGGAACTAGAAAATACAGAACTAACAGTATGTAGTAAAGTTAAGTTATTAAATAAACTAGGAATTTTGTTAACCTTAAATAAAGAATTTGAAGAAGCAATTACATACTATGATAAAGCACTGATATTTCAACCTGATCAATACGCTTCTTGGAGTAATCGCGGTGATGCATTATTTGATTTAAAGTGTTATGAAGAAGCAATAGAATCTTATAACCAAGCACTGAAATTTAAACCTGATTTTCACGAAGTATGGTACAATTGCGGTAATGCACTATTTAATTTAGAAAGATATGAAGAAGCGATAGAATCTTATAACCAAGCACTGAAATTTAAACCTGATTTTCACGAAGCTTTGAACAACCATGGCGTTGTCATATTTCAATTAGAAAGATATGAAGAAGCAATAGAATCTTATGATCAAGCACTAAAATTTAAACCTGATAAACACGAATCCTGGTACAATCGTGGTAATGCACTATTTAAATTAAAACTTTATGAAGAAGCAATAGAATCTTATAATCAAGCACTAAAATTTAAACCTGATAAACACGAATCCTGGCACAATCGTGGTAATGCACTATTTAACTCAGAAAGATATAAAGAAGCAATAGAATCTTATGATCAAGCACTAAAATTTAAACCTGATAAACACGAATCCTGGCACAATCGTGGTAAT
>DATGXB010000011.1:0-90549 GCA_035299225.1 Nostocaceae cyanobacterium
ACTCAAGGAGAAGATAGTTCTCGAATCCGCACCGATGGATTAGTCCAAATTTTTACTTTGGCTCGAAATTTAGCTTTAAATCTTTACCGTTCTCATCATTTTGAGAATATGGCTCAAGCACAAAGATTAGCTTCTTTTGGCTTTAACACACTCAAGAAGTTATTTAGAATGAAATAGCCCTGACTATTTAGTCATAGAAATTCCATAGAATTAAATTGAATTGAGTTGAGATTTACTAACCTTCATAAAATCAAGTTCTGGCATTTATTGATTATCACATCAATTATTTACCAGACCCCGTGCACATATTTTAATATTCATCATCTCCATACTCTTCATACTCCTGTTGTTCATACTGTTCTGGTGGTTCACCGTGAGAAACAAGGATTTTTATTTCTGTTATTTCATCATGATCACGCTCAACTTTTTCTAAAAATAAATCAAATTCCCATTCTATTAGTAAATCAAAGATAAATTGTAAATGACTACCTACCTCTAAGGATAAATCACCCAAGCGAAAATCACAGGTATCAGGATACATTTCGCTGAAATCATGAGCAAATTCAAAAGTTCTCCCTAAACGGTCTTTGTAAGTAAATTTGTAGAGGTGTTCAGGGTCAAAATCAAACGCCTGCACAACTCCCATCGCCACTTGATCCAAATTCCATTCACTAGGAATTGCAATACGTCGCCAAGCATCATGTAAAGTGGCTTTAAATATATAAATACCCTGAACAAATTCCCCTTCATTAATTACAAAAGTTTTTGACCATTCAGGAAAATAAGGCTGAAAATGGGGTTTTAAAGTTTCAAAAGCGAGGCGAAAATTCAAGCGAAATTCATCGTAATCTTCTACGTTAATATTGGAGCGACTTGCTGTAATTGCAGACATAATCGCATCACCTAAAGGTAAAGATTTAATATGAGTAAAACGCCAACCTTTAGAGGGTTGTGGTTTTCCTGATTTTAATTCAATTAAGCCAAATAAATGTAAAAGAGTAAGATTGTGTAAACCAGGATAATAAACAAAATTATCTTGCTCTGAATAATTATTGATTTGTAATCCTTCTGGCGGGATCTTTGTCCAAAATGACAAACACCGATAGGCTTGATCAAAGGGGTCTTTGTATTCGCCTAAAGCTTCACTTTCTCCCCAGATTAACCAAGATTCTAACAGGGTGAAATATTGTTCTGTCGGGTTGAAAGTTTGCCAAATTTGTACAAGATTTTGATCTAAAACTAATTTGCTTTTTTTATCTTGGCTAATAACTTGAGATAGTCCAGAAGTGCGGAGGAGAAAATAAAGACCGTGAATATAAGGATAAGATTTTTGTACAGGACGTTTGAGATTAATATCTATAGTATAACTCAATTGAGAGTTAAGTTGTTGGAGGTATTTTAAGGAAAACTGATGATGAGTGCTACTAACTTCAACACCATCGGATGAGATAAATTCTAAAATAGTTTGAAAATCTTTCAGAATTGTTCCGGGGGTATTTTGGCTAATTGTTTGTTGTTGTAATATTTGTTTTTTGTCATCTGTCAATGGTAGAGCATTTTGAACATGAGATGGGATCGGAGAAAATTGTTGAGTCATGGTAATTAATAGGAAAAGTTTACTTACTAATTAAACTCTTAATTTTGTTATTATAGCAGATACTTATCAATAAAACTTTTAATAATCCTCATTGGGACAAGAGTTTTACGTGAATAAATTTTATTTAAAAAGATTCATGGAATAAGAAAAAGAAAATTGCTTATTTTTAAAATTTTTATCTCTCTTGTGTTTCTGGTAAAAATCTATTTGTGCGATACTACAATCAATTTAACTATAATGTTTTTTACAGCAGGGAACTCTTAACACTTCGACTGCGCTCATTGCGGTGCAGGGTTAAAAGTCTCTTGCTATAAGGTTTTTTTCCTAAGAGGATGTTTTAAAAGTATTTGATGAAACAAATAAGCTCGAAAACCTAACCCCCTTGCCCCTCTTCCCTACCTCTCCCTAACCTTCTCCTAAAAGGAGAGGGAAGCGGAAAAACTTTTGTTATTTGGAATGGGGGTTTTAAAGCCTCTCTCCTACGAGGAGAGAGGTTTGGATAGAGGTTTTTCAGCAAACTTTTTGACTTTACAAACATCCTCTAAAATCTGTACCTCATTTACTTGAAATATGCTGTAGGTTTTTTAGCAGAAATATATCTGATTTGAAACCCCTTTTAGGCTCTATAGCAGTTGTAGAAAAAAGGGGATAATTAAACCAGATATACTATTCTATCAGCTATTGGCGGGGTGTGTTTTGTAGATATCCTTCGGCTTCTAGTTTTTTAATTGCTCTTTCTGCTATGCGTTGGCCAAATTTAACCCCAAGTTCTGCTGACTCTAGGGAAAGTTGAGGCAAAATTTGAATTGTTTTTTTGCCTACGGGAGTATCATAAAAAGCAATGAGTTGTTCTATTTCTTCATTAGTGTAATATTTAGCATAAATAGGAATTAACTCATCAAATAATTCATCGGGTTTAAATTCTGCGGCAAAAGTATCCCAAACTTTAGCAGGAACTTCAGGATATTGAACTTTCATACTACTGAAAATTTGAGCAACTATCTGTTCTTGAATATCTTGAGAACCTGTGATTTCGATTAGCTTTTTGATATTTTGGATCTTTTTGGCTTCATTTTCAATTTTTGGGGTATTATTATTGCTGGGAGTTTGAGCAACAGCTACACCATTAATTACAGTAGCTAAAGAAATTACTATTGCAGACATAAAAAGTTTGGTCTTCATGAATAGAAAACTCCAAATTGCTAAAATTTTTAGGTAAATTTGCCAGTAAAACGTTCTTAGATAGTTATACTTGTTACAGCAATGATTTGTCAAGTTTGCTAATTTTATCTATCAGCAAATTCCAGGATATACCTGCTCAAGCTAAAATTTACCACTAGAAATGGTTGTATCGGCAAGGTTAATAACATGAATACAGCATTTTTCTGGTCAATGAAGTACAAAAGTTAATAATAAAGCCTGATGGCAAATTTGTAATATTCGGTGATAATTTCTATTTCTCCTAAATTATTGAAAATAGTTGTCGAAAGAAAATATGATACAGTTTACAACGGGGTTGAATCTGATTCCCATCAGAACGAATTAATCCCTGACTTTCTAATTTATACACTTGAATAGGATCAAGATTAACTTTTTTTTCGCTATTAACAATAGTGGACATTGCTACTAATAAGTCTGGATTTTTTTGTAAGGTAATCCACTGTCGCCATAAATGATTATAAAAGATGTTATTATTAGAAATTGAGCCTTGCAATAGATCCTTAAGAGGCATTCCTTGAGCGCAAATATGATACAAAGCAATGCGAATCAGCGAAGGATGTCCCCCTACTAATTGCATTAGTGAAGTAACTGTTTGTTGACTCCAGTTTAAGCCGTGTCGTTGGGCTAAATCTTGTACCTGTGCAGGGCTAAATTCTGGCAGATGTAGGGGTAAACCAATATTAAAAGGAGAACGGTTGATGTCTAAATTTACATATTCTTCCGTAGAATATACTACTACTAATCGCAACTTTTGTAATTTTGCATTTCTGCGAGATTCTTCATACCAAGAACGTAATAAAGGAAAAAAATCTTGAGCTATTTGTGGATATTCAAATAGGTGATCAGTTTCATTTAGTACCAAAACTAATGGTGAATTAATCTGCTCTAACAAGTGATTTTTAAAATAGAAGCTACAACTCAATTTACTACCAATATCTTCATCCCAATAATTATCTAAATTAGGCTCAATTCCTAATTGTCTGGCTACATTTACACAAAATCCCCGTAGGAATTTATTTAAATCGTTTAACCAAGTGGAATCAATTTGGTTGAAGTCTAAACTTACTGTATAATATCCTTGAATTTCAGCAAAATATAATAACCGCAACATTAAAGAACTTTTACCCATTTGTTTGGGTGCGCGAATACGAATCACACAACCGGGTTGTGTTATTTCTTGATAAGCTAGTGTTTCAATTGGTGGACGTTCAATATATAATGGGGAATCTAAAGCTACTGGGCCATCTGGGTAGGAAAAACTAACTGGCGATCGCTTGGGTTGTTCAACAAGTTCTGTATCTTCTAATTCGCTTAAGGTAATGTAATCCTCTTTGTGTAATTCTAGGTTAAAAGCACTAAAACACAGCTTAATTGTTTTCTGATCTACACCGGAATTAAGTGACCACAACCGACTTAAGGTTTTAGTAGACAAACTACTACGTTCACTAATTTCTTCTAGTGTAAAGCGATCGCCATTATTTTCTGCTATTTCTACCCGTTGAATTGCTGCTTGTAATCGCTTTAATCCTACAGGAGTTAATACAATTCCCCTTTTTCGTTTCATTTTGAATATCCAGTATGATTTCTTACAAAAATTTTAATAAAAATATTACGTATAGTACAACTTTCTAATTTTACTAGCAAATGTCTTAACTGTCTTTAAAATCGGAATAATTTCCTGATAATTTGTTTAAGTGTCTTATCTGCTATTGTACTTCTTTGATTCAAGAGTGAAAATAATTATACTTAAGTATATTCTAAGTAACAGGATAGTAAAAATATGTTTAATTTAGTAGCCTTCATATTAGTAATTCTCTTTCAAAATTTTACGCATTTATAAATATATTACTACGTGGTAACATTGTCTAAGATATTGCAACGCTCTTGAGCTAAATTGACGACAATGTATTCAAATATTAAGTTTTTATACAGCCGGGAACTCTTAACACTTTGACTGCGCTCAGTGCGGTGCAGGGTTAAAAGTCTCTTTATATAAGGGTTTGTTCCAAAAATTTGTACCTCCTTCACATGAAACGGGCTGTAATTGCTCCAATTCAATTTAAAAGGTAAATTAAAAATGTTTGAAAATAATGAACAGCTATTAGAATTTATATTTGGCTCAGTTTTTGAAGACACTCTAAGAGGATGTCTGAAAAGTTTTTAATATATAAATCAACCCCTCTCCAAATCTCCACCCTTGCAGGGTAGAGGCTTTGAAAACCCCTTCCCTATAAGGGAATGGGTTAGGGGGGTTAGGTTTAAGGTTTCCTAAAATACTTCTCAGACAACTTCTAAATAGAACTATGGAAAAGTATGTTTTGCAATCAATTCAAAAATAAATTGCTACTAAAAAAAATTGTACTCAAACTTTGCTATGTCAGATGAAAAATTATATTTTAAAGGTAGTTTTTCTTTATAATAAGAAATTACTAATGTCCAAAGAGCATTATTCTATAAATACCATGATCAATAAACTGCAAAAAGTATGGTATAAAAATCGTCATTATTATCGGAAATACCGAATTATTTTTTTATCAGCTATGTTGTTTTTATGCTTTGACATAGGTGTTCTCCTGCCTAATTTTATTATTTCGGCTGATTTATATGAATATAACAATATGATTAATTTATCTGGCCGTCAAAGAATGCTTTCTCAGAGAATAGCCAAAACTCTCTTACAATTACAGTTTGAACAACATCTAAACCAAGATATTACTACTTCTCAGGCAGAATTAGTACAAGCTTATCAATTATTTGATCAAACATTAATGGGGTTTCAAATTGGCCAAGATGTAGTTGGTAGTGATGGAAAACAAGTATTTCTTCCCTCAGTTGAGTCAGCTAAAGGTAGAGAAATTATTAATCAAGCTCAAGAAATTTGGAATATATATAAAACCCGAATAGAGGTGGTTATTACATCTCAAAGATCATTTTTTCAGCCAGCTTTGATTGATGCGATCGCTTTTTCCAAGCAGCATAATCTTAAGTTACTAGATTTGATGAATCAACTCACCATAGAACAGCAACGGATAGCTGACTATAAAGCATTTATATTACAAATCTTTCAAGGATTGGGTTTAGTTTTGTCCTTAACTAATTTTTTCATTTTGTTTTCCCAAAGTTTGCGGAAACTCAAAGATAGTGATGCTCAAATTCAAACTGTTCAAATTGAACTGGAGCAAAAACAAATTCAATTAATCCAAAATGAAAAAATGTCAAGTCTTGGACAACTGGTAGCGGGAATAGCTCACGAAATTAATAACCCAATTAACTTTATTCGTCCTAATATTGCTCATCTTAATCTGTATACTACAAATTTATTAGAATTAATTGCACTCTATGAAAAACACACTGTGAAATCTGTGCCAGAAATTGAAGAATTTATGGAATTAATTGATTTGGATTTTATCAAAAATGACTTACTAAAAATACAGCAATCAATGGAAATAGGTACAAAGCGCATCCAACAGGTTGTCACATCCCTAAAAACTTTTTCTCACTTAGATGAATCTGAACTTAAGGAAGTGGATATTCATAAAAATATTGATACTATTCTGGAAATTATCCAGGGGAGATTTTCTGCTCAATTAAATTGTCCAGTTATTGAAATTTACAAAGATTATGATCAGTTACCATTAGTAGAATGCTATGCTGCAAAACTCAATCAGGTATTTTTAAATATTTTAACAAATGCTATTGATGCGATAGAAGAAAAGAAGCAGCACCCAAATCCACAAATTCGCATTAATACTAAGTTACTAAAAAATCATTGTGTGTTAATTTGCATTGCTGATAATGGGGTTGGTATTTCCGCAGAAACTCAGCGACGAATTTTCGATCCTTTTTTTACTACTAAACCTATTGGTAAAGGAACAGGTTTAGGGTTATCTGTAAGCTATCAAATTATTGTGCAAGAACATCATGGCAAAATACAGTGTATTTCTACACCTGGAACAGGTACAGAATTTCAAATTGAGATTCCCATTACACAAAATTCACGCTTATTAAATAAATAGTTTTTAGGCTTTAACAACTTTTAAAGTCTCTAGACTAGAATCTTTACAACCACTAATAAAACCACCCACAGCTTGAACTTGTCGCAGATACTCCAAAGCCGATTTTGTAATTATTTCCCCTGGCATTAATACAGGTATTCCTGGGGGATAGGGACAAACAATTTCTACACAAATTCTATTTACGGTTTTCTCCAAAGCTAAGGTTTCACTATTAGCAAAAAACGCTTCACGGGGAGAAATGGCCATAATTTGGGTAATTATAGCATCGTTTTTATATTTACATTTTTTGTACTGACTTGTCAAGTGTGGTATCTTATATCCCTCAATTTGTGGTATCCGAGCCAGATTTTCTAGGCTTTGAACTAATTTATTAATATCTGATTGTGTATTACCTAAACTGATAATAAAGGTTAAGTTAAACATAGAAGCAAATTCAGGCGTAACACCAAATTGCTCGTCTAGGATTTCCTCAGCTGCAAAACCAGTCAAACCCAAATCAGCCACATTTACAGTGAGGCGGGTGGGATCTAGAGTGAGAAAACCGGGTGAGGGAGGTTGAGTAAACAGAGGGGTTGATATTTGGGGAATTTGGTTAATTTTCTCTTGTGCTTGCTGTGCTAATTGCAAAGTTTGGGACATCAACGATTCACCATAGACAGCGACTTGCTGACGTGCTGCATCTAAAGAAGCTAATAGAACATAGCTAGGACTGGTTGACTGGACGAGCTGCAAAGCTTTACTTACACGGTCAAAATCAATTCTGTTCCCTTGGGCGTGTAACATAGAAGCTTGTGTCATTGCTCCCAGTGTTTTATGAATAGATTGAACTGTTAAATCTGCACCTGCAACTAAAGCGGGAGTTGGTAAATCTGGATGGAAATGGAAATGAGCGCCGTGGGCTTCATCTACCAATAAAGGGATATGATATTGATGTGTGATTTGAGCGATCGCCTCTAAATCACCACAAACACCGTAATAAGTTGGGTAAACCGTCAAAACCGCCTTAGCATCAGGATGTTTTTCTAACGCTGCTTGTACTCCTGCCGGTGTAATACTATGAGCAATATCTAAAATCTCGTCATATTCAGGCTCAACAAAAATCGGCATTGCTCCAGACAGAATTAATCCCGAAATCACCGAAGAATGAACATTTCGAGGCAAAATAATCTTATCCCCCATTCGACAAGTAGCCAAAATTGCCGCTTCAATTCCACAGGTAGAACCATTCACCAAAAACCAAGTTTTCTCAGCCCCAAAAGCAGCAGCCGCTAACTCCTGCGCTGCCAAAATAACACCTTCCGGTGCAAACAGATGATCTAATTCTGCCAGTTCCGTTAAATCAGCCCGGAAAACATTTTTACCTAATAAATCAACTAAAATCGAGGAAATACCCATACCGTGTTTATGTCCCGGCGTGTAAAACGGTGCATGATCACGGGTGATACAAGCTTTTAAGGCATCAATTAGGGGTGTTTGGTTTTGATTTAGCATTTTTGGGGGGAATATTGGGGGAATATATTTTTATTGATGTAATGTAATATTACAATTAATAGTATTCAGTAGGTTATACAGTCAAATTCAGAAAAAAGGAGTAAAATTAATGACTAAGGTTAATTTAGATGCACTGATTCCAAGAGAAGATTTTGATTTAAGAGAAAATAGTAATCCAGGCAAGAAGAAAGAAACAATTTCTATAGAAGATATTAAAATAGATTCCTTTTTCTTCTCAAACATTCGGAAACCAGATTTTCAAAGAGAAACTAACGAATGGGATACAACAAAAATATGTAAATTTATCAAAAGTTTTATAGATGGTGATTTAATACCAGCAATTATTTTGTGGCGAAGTACAGCTGGATACTTATTCGTGATTGATGGTAGTCACAGATTAAGTGGTTTAGCTGCTTGGGTAAATGATGATTATGGTGATGGAACAATCTCAAAATTATTTTATGATGGAGTAATTCCTCCTGAACAAATAAAGATTGCCCAAGAAACGCGGAAATTAGTTAATAAACAAGTTGGTTCGTACAATGATTTTAAATTAGCCTTAACTCATCCTGATAAAGTTAGACCAGATATTATCCAATCTGCTAAAAATCTGGCAGCTTTAGCAATCCAACTTCAATGGGTTGAAGGTGATGCAAAAAAAGCTGAAAATTCTTTTCTGAAAATTAATCAACAAGCTACTCCAATTGATAAAACTGAGTTAAAATTGATTGAGTCTAGAAGAAAACCTAATAGTATTGCTGCTCGTGCAATTATTAGAAGCGGTAAAGGTCATAAATATTGGTCATCTTTTCCAGATGAAATACAGAATCAAATACAAGAAATAGCAAAAGAAATTAATGAAATGCTTTTTGAGCCTAAATTGCAAACTCCTATTAAAACTTATGATATTCCAGTTGCTGGAAAACTTTACTCTTCTCAAGCATTGCCTTTAATTTTAGATTTTGTAAATGTTGCTAATAATATAGATTTTAACAACAAAGGACTTACTGAAGATGTAGATGGAGAAGCAACCATCAAAATTTTAAAAAATGTAAAAAAAGTTGCTTACAGATTAAATAGTAACCATCCTTCATCTTTGGGACTACACCCAATTGTTTATTTCTACTCAAAAGAAGGAAGATTTAAAATAGTATCATTCTTATCTATTGTTGATTTTATAATGGAACTAGATAAAAGGAAAAAAATTAATGACTTTATTGACGTTAGAGAAAAATTTGAAGAGTTAATTGTAGAATATGATTACCTTTTTCAACAAATCTATACTAAGTATAGATCAGTTCAAAAAAGTTACAAATATATATCGGATTTTTATCAAAAAGCAGTGCTTCATTTAAAAGCAGGAAAAACAATTGAACAAACAGTAGATGAAATTTTGTCTGATCAGCTTTTTAAGTATTTGACTGTTCGTAAAATAATTCAGCCAACAGAGTCATCTGCACAAGATTTCGACACAAATACAAAAAGTGAGATTTACATCAAGGAGACATTAAAAAACATTCCTCGGTGTAAAATTTGTAATGGTCTTATCCATAGAAACTCCATCTCTATTGATCATATACAGCGTAAAGAAGATGGGGGACTAGGAAATGTGGATAATGGACAAATAACACATCCATACTGTAACACTGGATATAAAAATTAAGCTTTTTGCCAAGCTGTGAATTATCAAAGAAGTGTGTAGTTGAAGTTTATAATCAATTTGGCAGATGTTGAAAACTTAACTTATTCTCTAACTTGGGAAAGTCGAAAGCGCAAAATCAGATTATAATGATAAATCCCGCTTCCATTTCCACACCCACCCCAGCACCTCCCCCAACCATCCCAGCGCCAGCACCTGAACCTGTACCGGGAACAATACCCCAAACCGTACCGGGAACAATACCCCAAACCATACCCGAAACCATTCCCCAAACCGTACCCGCACCAATTCCCCAAACCATACCTGAGCCGGTTTGAATTATCCTTGTATTTGACAACAAAATTTTAAATCTAAAATGCTAAGAGCCGGAATCGTCGGACTACCCAACGTCGGAAAATCTACATTATTCAACGCTGTAGTTGCTAACGCCAAAGCAGAAGCAGCTAACTTCCCCTTTTGTACCATTGAACCAAATGTTGGCGTTGTCGCAGTACCGGATGACCGGTTAAACGCACTCTCGAAAATTTCCAACTCCGAACAAATTGTCCCCGCACGGGTGGAATTTGTGGATATCGCCGGTTTGGTTAAAGGTGCAAGCCAAGGTGAAGGACTGGGAAATCAATTCCTGTCCCACATCCGCGAAGTTGATGCGATCGTTCATGTAGTGCGTTGTTTTGAAAACGATGATATCATTCACGTTGCTGGTTCAGTAGATCCTGCGCGGGATGTGGAAATCATCAGTTTAGAATTGGGTTTAGCAGATTTAGGACAAATTGAACGCCGTTTAGAGCGTGTACGCAAACAAGCACGCACCAGCAAAGAAGCACAATTTGAAGTTTCCGTACTGGAGAAATTAGCGGCGGCTTTAAATGAAGGTAAATCAGCTAGACAAGTCAGTTTAAATGAAGAAGAGGAAGCAGTAGTTAAGGGGTTGGAATTATTAACCAAAAAACCGATTATTTATGCGGCTAATGTTTCTGAAGATGAGTTAGCTACAGGTAACGAATTTGTAGAAAGAGTGCGAGAAATTGCCGCCCAGGAAAATGCTCAAGTGGTGATAGTTTCAGCACAAGTAGAAGCGGAATTAGTAGAATTAGCCGATGAAGATAAAGCTGATTTTTTGGCTTCTTTAGGTGTAGAAGAAGGCGGTTTAAAATCTTTAATTCGTGCTACTTATACTCTGTTAGGTTTGCGGACATATTTCACCAGTGGACCGAAGGAAACTCGCGCCTGGACTATCCGCGCTGGAATGTCTGCACCCCAAGCAGCAGGTGTGATTCACTCTGATTTTGAACGCGGTTTTATTCGTGCGGAAACAGTGGCTTATAATGATTTAGTTGCCACCGGTTCTATGACAGCCGCAAAAGAAAAAGGCTTGGTCAGAAGTGAAGGTAAAGAGTATATTGTGCAAGAAGGGGATGTAATGTTATTCCGTTTTAATGTTTAAGTTTGTAGGGTGGGTTTTGCCCACCTGTATACAATTTTTAGATGAAAATTTAAACGCAGATGGACGCAGATAAACGCAGATGAACAGTTTTTAAAAACTATATTTAGTTTTCATTAATGATATCAAGAAATGAACCGATATTTTCGTCATCTGTTCCTACAATTAAACCACCTTTTTCACCGGGAATAATCTCTAAAGCTTCTATTTTGTGATAGTTGTCGCGGTAAATAGGGAAAAGTTGGGGTGTTTGTCTCCATACTATTTTATTACCGTTAAAAGTTAAGTAACCGGCGACATAAATGGCTGACTGAAATGGTCCGTTGTCTCCTGTATCGCTGGCTGCGGAAAGATAAACTATTCCGGCTGAGTCTATTTTAATATCAGAAATATGTCGCACATTTTCACCAGGAAAGGGAACTTTAAAATCTGCTGTTCCGGCTAAATTAATTTGATGTTTATTAATATCAAAACCTCCCCAATATATTTTAGCGGCTTCTGTCCCTCCACCTCGATGCGCCCAAATTGCAATTAATTTACCATCAATATTTTGTAAGCTGAAAGCCTCAAAGTTATCACTTTTACTGCCTTCTGGTACATCAAACACTTTCAAAACTGAGATACTTTTATTAATGCTATTTAACTTTAAATGATAGGCTTTACCCGCACTTGTTAAAGCTATAAATTCAGTTTTGTTTGTTCCTGGTACATCTGTTAATGCTTCTAAATCAATAGGGAATTCTAAATTACTTGGCCATTGTACAGGTAAATATTCTGGTTGATTTCTCCCTATAATTCTAATAATAGCTAACCGTCCTTGATTTGCTTGTTTGTTATCATGAACTATGAGAAAATCTAGGCTATTTTTCTGTTCTATTAAAGCCATCCCACTAATACCATACAAAATACCACCCCGCACAGGCCGCCATTGTTCTGCTAGAGCTTGTTGAGATGGAAAAAGTAGTGTACCTAAGCACAAAATACTTATTGTTAATTTAGCAAATTCTCTCATACTAGTGTGTTTAATATTTAGTAAAATATCTACGGCTATATCATAGCAGGTTATATCTAATTCACTAAATTTTCAGTGAAAAGTCAGGTAAATAATCAATAAAAGGAAAATCAAGTTATGACAATAATGAAAAATTTTGTATAGCTTTAGATCACTATTGGTTTAATGATATTTTAGCCTGGTTACTACATTCACACACCTTCAATATATTTCTTAATGTTTTCTAGACAAATTTCCTGAGCTTTTTGGAATGGTTTTTTTACTGCTAAATTAAAAATCAGGTATCCCAGAATATTAGATATTTCAAACTCAAATTCCCAATCAACTTTTACACCTGAATCTGTATTTGTGTATATCCATTTCCCTTGTGCAGAACGCACTAAAAAGGAAAAAGGAGGTTTTAAGCCTTTAATCAGTTTGTATGCTTGTACATGAGGACGTTCTAACTGAACAAGAATTTCTTCAACAGATGATCCATCACTATTATTAACGATTCTTGTACTTCCTTCATGCAAAGGTAATTCGTCTAAAGTTTTAGCATTCACAATAGCAGGAATTGGTTGATAACCAGTAAAAAATTTGGGCAGATTTTCACAATCTGTTGAGATATCAAAAACGCTCTCAATATTTTCATTGATGATGATTTGTGCATTTGTCTTAATCAGCATATTAAACACCTAGTAAAAATATGGAATATGGCTATATTTTACCTGAAAAGATAACTAACTATTTAATTACTAAGTTTGTGTAACTTTAGTTAAAAAATATGATAGGAAAGATGTCCACACTTCACAAAAGTTTTAATTATAAAAATGTATTAATTAAAATTAAAATAAATCAAATTAAATAATATTTATTCCTAATTATAACTTTTTTGAAATTTATCCTTCTTAATTATTGTTATTAGATTTAGTTTTTAAATTCAAAATCAACCCTAAAATATAATAAATTGGCTTGACAACAAGACCATTTATAAATTAAATTATACTTAGAACTAGAAATGGCAAACAAAAATACAAAAATAACCATCATGAACGATTTATATTATTTTCAATATGTGGAACGAATTATCACCGACAAAGGTGAAAAAGTAACTTTTTGGTTTTATCAAATTCACGAAAATGAAGATACAACACTTATTAACTTGATAACAGATTTTCAACAAGCCCATCAAATAGGGAGATTTTTAAGTCAATGTTTAAAAAGACAAACTCCCGAACCTTTAGAATTAGATATGCAAAACAGCGTTAAATTAAAATTGTCAACTAATAAAACTGATTTATTGATCGAAACACACACAGCTAGTCTACATCTATCTTACTCATTCAGACTTGAGCAATTTAAACTAATGATTTATGCTATCATTAAATCAATTGCTAATTTACCATTAGATAAATGTGATCTAAACATAGAAAATTTATCTCCTACTGACTTAGAAATAAATGATGAATTTCAGCAAAACTAATTTACGTCATTAACTATTTTTTAAGCTTATATCATGGATAACGATTTATTAGCTTTTTTAATTGGTGCTGGGTTACTTATTCTTTATCTCATCTTTTCAGCCTTAACAGAAATGGGGACAAAATTACCTGAAAAAAAATAACTATAGTCGTTTTAAATCTAATTAATGAATTGAAAAATTCATTCGATGAATATCATCTTTGACATGGAAACCCAACATCCAGATGATATGTTTACTCTCTGTTTCTTAGGTTCTCATTTATTACTATCAATATTAATCAAGAGGAGTTTTTTTAAACTTTAACATAAGTTCAAGAATAAAGTTAATATCTGAACTGTTTTTGCGAATTTTGGACTAAATTCAGCCACATTGTTAAATTTTGTTTAAAAATTTCCAAATAAAGCAAAAGTACGGTAATTAAAAATATAGCGCAGCAAAAATACTGAATATCTGAAAAACTCAGATACAAAATAAAAAGCTGTTTGGTTCAATTCCTATACATAATTGATCATTTTATAGCTAACTCAAACAACTTATTCACTGTAGGCTGAACATGGAAGTCATTTTAAACGCAATCAGAAACTTCAATTACTCTAGCATTCCCATTGCGAAAATTTTAATTGTTGTTCTCATTCTTACTGTAACACAAGCATTAAGAAGGTTTTTCGTTTCAGGTATTATTAAAACCATTGAACGCCTAACGAGCAAAACTGAAACTAAGCTGGATGATGAATTAATTTCAATTATCAAACCCTCTCTAAGTTGGTTGATTCTTATTGGTGGTTTGTGGTTAGTCAAAGTTGTTTTGGCAGATGATTTAGGTTCTCAATTAAGCGAAACAATTGGTAGAACACTTAACCTAGTAGTTATTTTCATAGTTGCTTACGTTGTTTACCGGGGTTCTTCCATTTTAGGACAGATAATTGCTAATATAGTCCTACATACAGAAACAGAACTTGATGAATTGCTGCGGCCTTTAATGCCTAAGATTTTTCAGTCGGTGGCAATTATTGTACTCACCATCAAAGTTAGTGAAATATTTTTAGGACAATCTGCTGCGGCACTTGTAGGTTTATTAGGTGGTGCTGGGATCACTTTAGGTCTATTGTTTAAAGATATTGTTTATGACTGGTTTTGTACACTCATTATTTATTCTGATAACCTGTATAGAGAGGGTGACTGGGTAGGAATATCAGGAGTAGATGGTTTCGTACAAATCAAAAATATTGGATTTAGAACTACAACTTTACATTTAGTTAAATGGGGTTCTATTCTCAAAATGCCCAACTCGCGGATGATTTCTGGTATTGTAGAAAATTGGACACAAAATCCAGGTGAAGAGTTAAAATGGGGGATTAATTTAATTCTGAAAATTGATAATATTTCGGCCCAGCAAACTGCTAAAATTTGTGATGCAATTCAAGAAATGCCGAAATCTATCCCTGGCTTTTCTTCTGCTTGTACAGTGCGGTTCAAAAAAATTGAACAAAATGCCCGTGTGATTGAAGTGATAGCTTTTGTTAATGATGATAATCTTTACTTTGAAGCAGAGAAAAATCTAAACTTAGCTATACTAGAATTACTGGAAAGAGAAAAAATAGATTTCTTGTACATAGATTTAGAAACAACTCCAGAAAAATATAAACCAAGTTGGCAAAACGCTAACAATTAAGTAATAATTTAGTTATCTACTTACTATTTAAGTTTTGATGAATATCGTGCTTATAGGTAAGTAGAATGCTCAATTGCTTAACCTATTTGGAGATTAAACAATGACCGACCCAGAGAAAAACACTATTAAAATTGAAGCAGGAACACTAGTATTAATTATTGCTTTTCTTATGCTTGTTCCTTTGCTGCTAACTGGGTTCTTACAATAAAGATTTTTGTATTATGGGTGTGTTCTGCTAACTAAAATGCACCCAATTATTATATTTTTGAATTAACCTAAATTAAAATATGATAGATTTTTTCTGTAAAACTAGCTGATAAAATATTAGCTATGAACATTCTACATCCCCTGACTGATTTTCTAGATTCTAACTTGACAATTTCCCAAACACCACCCAAATACTATTATGAAGGAATTTGTTCACAAACTGGGGAATTATTGCAGCTACCTCGTACAAGTTTAGCGGAAGCTGTTGCTAATGGTTTAATGGAACAGTTGAAACAAGATGAAATTTATAGTCGTGAGGGAAAAATGTATGGTGTGTTGTTGGTGGAATTACCTAATGGTGAAAAACGGGTAATTAAGGCTTTTTCTGGTTTATTGCAAGGTCATAGTGTGGTTGAAGGTTGGGTTTCTCCCATTCCCGGACGTGAAGAGGTTGCTTTACAGGAAGCGCAAACTTTAGCAGAGTTATCAACGATAAAACAAGAATTAATTGCTTTGCAAAAATTACCAGTGAGGGAGGAATATAACACCCTATTGGCTAATTTTACCCAAGAACTGCAACAAATGAGCGATCGCCATTCCCAAAGCAAACAGCAACGACACCAAAAACGACAGCATTTTTGTCAAACCCTCACCGGACAAACTCTTACAGAAGCACTTGTACAATTAGAAGCGGAAAGCAGACTCCAAGGAATTGAACGCAGACATTTAAAACGCCGACAAAACGAAATTTTACAACCATTACAAGAAATTATCACTACCGCAGACATCAAGATTCAAGAACTCAAACAACGCAGAAAAGCAATTTCTCGCAAATTACAAGCACAAATGCACGCTGCTTATAGTTTAACGAATTTTGCTGGAAAATCTCTATCTTTACAGCAATTATTACCCACAGGAACACCCACGGGAACGGGTGACTGTTGTGCTCCCAAACTCTTACATTATGCTGCAACCCATCAGTTAAAACCTCTAGCAATGGCTGAATTTTGGTGGAGTTCTTCTGCTGTACAAGATAAAATTCCGGGAGAATTTTACGGTGCTTGTGTAGAAAGATGTCAACCATTGATGGGGTTTTTACTGTCAGGAATTAAACCTCAAAATCATATTTTCACTAATTTTCATGAAACATCTATAAATTTAGAGATAGAAATTATTTATGAAGATAATTGGTTAATTGCGATTAATAAACCTGCGGGACTATTATCTGTACCTGGACGTTATGCTCATAATCAAGATAGCGTTTTAAGTCGGTTACGTCATCAATATAACACAGAATTAATGACAGTACACCGCTTAGATCAAGATACATCTGGAATTTTAATTTTAGCTAGGAATAAGCAAACTTACATTAATCTTAATCAGCAATTTCAGCAACGACAAATTCACAAAATTTATGAAGCAATTCTCGCAGGTTTTTTGACAACTCAACAAGGAATAATTGATTTACCATTGTGGGGAAACCCGGAAAACCGACCTTATCAACAAGTTGATTTTGAGCGAGGTAAACCCAGCGTGACTAAATTTCAAGTGTTAAAATATCAAGGAAACCATACCCGCATTGAATTTCAACCTATCACCGGACGCACTCATCAATTAAGAGTTCATGCAGCTGATAAACTAGGTTTAGGTGTACCAATTTTAGGAGATAGATTATATAGTGAAAATACAGAAAGCAAGAGATTACATTTACACGCAAGAGAGATAAGTTTTCAGCATCCCCAGACGGGAGAAAGCATACATTTACAAACAAACACCCCATTTTAGGAGATGATAAAATGAAGACATTAGCGCAATGGTCTGTAGATGATTACCATCGGATGATTGAGGCTGGAATTTTGTGCGATCGCTATGTAGAATTATTAGGAGGTGAAATTATCGAAATGACACCAGAAACACCAATTCATTATAACACCGCTAAACGTGGGACAAAATATTTAGAAGAATTATTAAAAAGTAAAGCCGAAGTTCGTTTTAATGGACCAATTACCCTCTCTACTTCTGAACCAGAACCAGACATTACTATAGTCAGTTTACCCGAATCAAAATATAATTATCGTCACCCCTACCCAGAAGATATTTATTGGTTAATAGAAGTTGCACAAACCAGTTTAAAGAAAGATTTAGAAATAAAATCTGCAATTTACGCAACAGCAAACATTCCCGAATATTGGATTTTAAATTTAGTTGACCAAAATATTATCATACTTCGAGAACCACAAAACGGTAAATACACTTTAGAACAAACCATCAGCACAGGAATAATTACACCTTTAGCATTTCCTGATATTCAGGTATCAGTAGAAAGACTTTTGACATGATACTGTAAAAGTAGGTGAGTAATATTTACATCAATTATTTACTTTAAATTAATAATTTGTTTTGCTGCGGTTCTTCCTGATAATAAAGCACCGTGAACGGTTGCGGGATAACTTTTAGAAGTTGCTTCACCTGCAAAAAATAATTTATTAGCAATTGGTTCAGCTAATGCTTCTCTCTCTGCGAGACTTGCACCTACGGGAAGATAAGAATAAGAACCTTTGGTAAATGGATCTGTTTTCCAACGAGTAATTAACCAATCTTCGGGGTTGGGAATATCTGCACCGTAAATATTCCTTAAAACTTTCATTGCTTCTTCAATAATTTGTGCATCACTCCAAATTTCTAACTTTTCTCCATAACTCCCAGCGTTAAAACATAGTAATATTGGTTGCTTAGTGTATTTATAAATATTCAAAAATTCGCACCATTCACCTTTGTTTTGGGAAAGATAACCTAACATATCGCTGTCTTTTTCCCAAAATACTTGTGAGAAACGTAAATAAACTTTATTTAAAAGTCCCATTCCTAATTTATTAATAGCTGTTTGTTTTCTACTAGGTAAAGCGGGGTTAAATTCTATTGTTCCAGTTTTTAAAACTCCCAATGGTAAAGTAATTATTACTTTATCGGCTGTAAAAGTACCTTTATTAGTAAAAATTTTCACCCCTCCATTTTGATAATCAATTCTTTTGACAATATGTTCTAATTTAATATTTAATCCTTCCGCTAATTTAGTTGTAATTTGACTATAACCACCCGGAAAAAGTACAGAACCTCCTTTTAAATCTTTTCCCTCATCAAAATTATATAAAGATAAATCATCACTGTCGGCTGCATATTCATGTTCAATTGTTGTATTTATTGAATAATTAATTCCGATTAATTCTGATTTTGCTAATTCTAATTTATCTATAACTTTATCTATGGCAGTTTGTAGAGAAATATCTTTTTGTTCTCGTTCTTGCATCCGATTTCGCATCTTTTCTAACCCCCGTATTAACCTGTTAAACTGCTGATCTAATTCCTCTGATTCCTCTGCTGTCAATTCCTTCCCATCATTATGATATTGTGTTAGAGAATCGTAATCAGTCGGTAGAGTTTTGATTTTCAAATCACGGGTAATTTCTATCAATGGGTTATTGCGAATCCCTTGAATCCAAGAAGCACCTAAGTCCAAAGGTATATTTTTTAAACTGCGATTTGTCCAAATTCTCCCCCCAATGCGATCGCGTGCTTCCAATACCAAAACCTTATAACCCTGTGACTGTAATACTCGTGCTGCTTCAATACCCGCAATTCCCGCACCTATAACAATTACATCAGCATCTTTTCCAGATGATTTTTTCTTTTGTGAAGTAGTGTTAGATTTTACCTTATTTATGCGATCGCATCCCCACAACCCTACAGCCGAAGTGAGAGAAATTTTAATTAACTTACGACGATTGATTCTTTTTAACATAAATGCCGATTTTCCTTGCTAATATGGGGTAAACTGCATCTGCTGAACTCTCAAAAAATAACTTTTCAGCAGGATAAATTGGCGATCGCTCATAAAAGTGCGATGCCTTATTATTAGTAGCATTATTAACAAATTTCCTTAAGTGTATTAACTCAAAATAGTTTGTGTAAATGCACTATTTAGATATATGATATATCGTGTTTAATATCACACCCTGACTCAGAAAATAAATGCCCTAACATTCTTATCATAAATTTAGATTCAGGGCAAGTCTCTATTAACATGATCCATACCTAAGTAAGTTTTAAAAATTGCCTGACATGACTTATATTAGTATTGACATTGAGTTCCATATCATACCTTATTAATATGTCAGAACTGCAAACTATCACCAATTCACCAGCAATTTATGACGTAATTATCGTAGGTGCTGGGCCCGTTGGTTTAGCTACTGCAATTGGGTTGCGTCAGCGAGGAATTAAAAACATTTTAGTAATTGATCAAACTCGTGCTTTTCGTCAAGTCGGACAGATAGTAGATTTGCTACCTAATGGATTACAAGCTTTAAAATGTATAGATCATCATGCTTATACAGCAATCATAGAAACTGCACAAAAATCATTTAAAATTCCTAATAAACCAGAAGTAAGAAATAATTCAACTTCCACACAACCGCAACCCTTAATTAAACCAAAATGGATTTATAAAAACCTTCATGGTCAAACAACTCGCTCAGTTAACCTAGATATCAACTACTGGCTAGAAAACTTTGGAGAAGGGAGAGTAGGATTACTTTGGTTTGATTTACAAACTACTCTCAGGAACTTACTTCCCCAAGAAATAGTAAAAGCTAATCACCGTTGTATTAATATTGTTGATCAACCAGAATTAAATTGTATCAGAGTAGATTGTTTATCAAATACTAAAATTGAAACTAATCCTTATGCTTACTGGTCAGAAAATCACAGTCATGAAGAAAAAACATCAGATTTAGATAATGACTTAACTGAAAAATCATTCCATGCTAAATTAATTATCGGTGCAGATGGAGTTAATTCAACAATCCGGCAAGTAATTTATCAAAATACTCCTGATCAAGATTTTGCTAAACCAGCATATTCTGGATTTGCGGGAATATACTGTCAAGAAGTGGCAAAACTTCCTGTAGATATGAAGAGGGAACTAGAAGAAAACTTTTTAGATCATAACCGGGTTTCGACAATTTTTAATCAAGAGGAAGCACTAGACAATCCAAACATAAAAATAGAGCCAATTTTACTCTTAAGCCATCGTCCAGATGATAGTTTTGGTTATATTTTGCATACTTGTACACCTTTAGAAACAGTGAAGGATAAAACCGGAAATGATTTAATTAATTTAGCTTTGAAAAAATTACAAAAAGCTGGTTTTCCTGAAATTCTGCAAAAATTGGTAGCTGCATCTATTCCCGAAAATATGCTACAGCGACCTTTTTATATTCATCATGCAAGTATGACTAAAAACTCTACAACCATAGAACCAACTTGGCATCAAGGAAGGGTGGTTTTAGTAGGTGATGCTGCTCACGGAATGCCTCCTTTTATGGCTCAAGGTGCTAATCAAGGACTAGAAGATGCCTTCGTAATTGTTGTGTTAGTAGATAATATTGCTAAACAAAATAGCTGGGATAATTTGCCATTTATTAACGCTGAATTTGAGAAATATGAAAAATTGCGTCGTCCATTAATGGCTTATGTTCAAAATGCCACTTTAACCAGATTTACCTATTTATCTGATGCAGCCTCTCATGGTTACAATCAAAAGATGTACACTCGCAATTTTCAGGAAATCATCGCAGGTTTATTGTAAAAAGTTCAAAAGTAAAACAATATTTTACATTTGGTTTTGTGATTTAACTTAACAATTACCATGTTAATTTATTGTTTTGCTGTTAAAATATCAATATCTCATTTTTAAAAAATAACAATGAATAATCAACTTCAAAACTATAACCCCAGTGGTGTGGGACAAGCTAACGGAAATCTGTTTGGTTTACCTTTTGATTATGATTCTGCAAATTTAATTATAATTCCTGTACCTTGGGAAGTGACAGTTTCATATCGTGCAGGAACAGCAAGAGGCACGCAAAGCATTCTCGAATCTTCTGCACAAATAGATTTATTTGACTTTGATAATCCTGAAGGTTGGAAACAGGGGATTTTTTTATTAGAAATTCCTCAAGATATATTAGATAAAAATGATTATTATCGGCAACAAGCAGGTAAAATTATTGATAGACTAACTCAAGGTCAAGCACTGACAGATACACCAGATTTAACAACTTTATTACAAGAAATTAATCAAGCCGGTGCTGATGTGAATCAATGGTTATTTAATCAATGTCAAACAGCCATAAATCAAGGTAAAAAAGTGGCTGTAATTGGTGGTGATCATAGTTCACCTTTAGGTTATTTTCAAGCTTTAGCAGAGAATTATACAAACTTTGGCATTTTGCACATTGACGCACACGCGGATTTACGGGATGCTTATGAAGGGTTTGAATTTTCCCATGCTTCCATTATGTTTAACGCGATAAAGATTCCCCAAATTTCTAAATTAGTGCAAGTGGGGTTAAGGGATATTTGTCAAGATGAAGTAGATATTATTAACCAATCAAATCAGCGAATTATTGCTTATTACGATCCGATAATTAAACAACAGTTATATTCTGGTAAAACTTGGTTAGATTTATGTCAAGAGATTGTGAGTAATTTACCGGAAAATGTGCATATTAGTTTTGATGTAGACGGTTTAGATCCTAAACTCTGTCCCAATACCGGAACTCCTGTTCCTGGGGGTTTAGAGTTAGAACAGACTTTTTGTTTATTTAGGGAAATTGTCAATAGTGGGAGAAAGATAATCGGTTTTGATGTGTGTGAAGTAGGTAATGCAGAATGGGATGGTAACGTCGGTTCGAGGATAGTTTATAAATTAGCCAATCTGTTAGATTTGTCTCAGAAAGGTAAGTAATGGTTTTTGGTGCGATGGTGTTTTACCATCGCATTTTCCCCTCCTCACAGCATCGCATTTTTTGACTTGGTTAATTCTAGTACCTCTATTTTCACTAAATCAGCTAAAATAGTATTAATTGGGAGGTTTTAGCTATGAGTATTGTTATACCTAATGAAATTATAGCCGCAACTCGAATGACCGAAGCGGAAATTAAACAAGAAATTGCAATCATGCTATTTCAAAAAGAAAAACTTACCCTTGCTCAAGCAAGTAGATTTGCAGGAATAAATCGTATTGCTTTTCAACATTTATTAGCCAGTCGCCAAATTCCGGTTCATTACGATATAGAAGATTTTGAGCAAGATATTAAAAATTTACAGGAGATGGGGAGACTGTGATTATTGTTTTCATCAATCCAGTTAAAATAGTATTGAATAAAATGATTTTATCTACAAGTACAATCTAAACAGGATGAATAAAAATGATGAAAGCAGTAGAAGTAATGGGTACAGTAAACAAACAGGGACACATTGATTTAGATTTACCCTTACCAGTTGATAGAAATACCCGTGTTAAAGTCATTGTCCTACTTCTTGAAAAACAAGAGGAGAATAATAAAACAGAAAATAGGTTAACATCTGAATCTATTTAAACAGTTTTATAGTTCCAGAAAGCCATTGCAAATTCTATGATTTTATTTTCTCTTTCAACAATTGATGATTTATCCCATTCACCTGTTTCTGAGTTTAAAAAGATTATTAACTCTTGCTGGCATTTGAACCGAGAATTTTTATAAAAAAGATTGTATTTTTTTGCAAAATCTAAGTTAGATTTTGCTGAATTTTCCCAAGAAACATCAAGAGTTAAATTACCAATAGAATGAAGATAATTATTCCAAAAAACTTCATCCATCCAACTATGTACATCTTTAGGAACTTGTGGAATAATATGCTCTATTGAGAAGCTGAATTGCTCACGGAAATTTAAGTGAGGGTCTTGTGTATATTTAGTACGCCTTAGATAATTTTCATAGTGCCAAAATAAGTAATTTATATCATTGAGTGAAATATCATCATAAAAAGTTGAGGACATAAGACGCTTTTTAAACTCATGATCACTGCAAAATTCACCTATAATATCTTTTAGTTCTGATATGAGGCTATCATAATCACCTTTAAAAAATTGTGCTAGTTCATACAACCTTTTTAATAACTTATTATTATTTAGTTTTCGTTTTCCTATACCATAAACTCGAAAACTAATAATCTCTAAAAGCTTAGTAATACGTCCAAAATTTATACATTCCTGGCTAGTGTCATACTTTAAAGCTACTAACAGTAAAGGGAAAAAGTTAGCAGTTCTCTTAAGATGAAACAAATTACGAACATTTCCATGAATACGCTTGGAAAGTTGATTGAATATGCCAAAACTCTCACGTAGTTCTCGTGAATATTTATCAATGAATTGTGTGGCTTCAGTAAAACTAGTCGGAGAAGATGTCAAGGAATTTATTTTTGTTTTTATTAGAATCATATGTCCAGAATAATCATTAATATTCTGTTTTTTTATATTTGCTTCAAAAGCAATATAATGATTTCGCAAAATAAAATCATCATCAGTTTTTAGATTAGGGAGAGTTTCTTCATAATCTCTATAAATCTCCCCAAACCTATTTTGAATAATTCGTAGATATTTTTCTGGGTCATCAGCTGCCATATATATTTTATACATTAAGAAGCTTTTTATTTGTTCGAGTTGAGTCAAAGGCTTACCCCTATCATTCGTAGTTTCAAAAATTAGTGTTGCCTCTGCATTATCAAGAACAGCATATGTTAATACTTTGGCATTTTCTACTTTTTCCCTCAATTCACGTAAATTTTCGACAGATCGCTGTTCTAATTTATTAATAAAGAAGTTTTTTGCTTGCCATAATCTACGCTGAGAAGGTGTTTTAATAATAGTTTCTTCACTATCATTATCTTCTAGTATATATTTACAGAAAAATTCCTGATCATAGTCTAGAACTCTTAACTTGTATTCGTCTCTGTACTGAATATATGTCTCTCGAAGAATTGATACATCGTCTCCAAAGGATGCCAGCTTATCCAGCAACAATCGCATAAAAATTACTAGTGTTGTAATTCTTTGCTGTCCATCTACAATATCAATAATTTTGAAATAACCTTCGCCATTACTGACTTGTAATAATATTGTTCCTAAAAAATAATTTTTTCCTAGAGTTTGATTATCAAGGTCATTAATAAAATCTTGTAGCTGTTTTTTCTCCCAGGCATAAGCCCTTTGATAATTGGGAATGTTGAAAATTCTCCGACTCTCAAATAAATCGCTAATAGATTTTTGCCCGTTTTCCATATTAACTCTACCTTATACTAGAAAATGTTACTTTGTTATACTAAGACTTTGTATAATATTAGCACAAGCAAGGAATTTTACGCTACCAGACAATTATCCTAAGATTATTTTTAGGTTAGATATCCATTAAACAAGATTGCATCTTAATGTAAAATTAACATCTATCCTCACTTGCACCTGTTAAGTTCATGCTTTGCGATTATTTGGTTCAAATTTTGACTGCTCGTGTATATGATGTTGCACAAGAAACACCGCTAGAACACGCACCTAATTTATCTAACCGGATTAATAATAAACTACTCCTGAAGCGGGAAGATATGCAATCTGTGTTTTCTTTTAAACTGCGGGGTGCATATAACAAAATTGCTAACTTGTCTCCCGACTTGCTGAAACAAGGAGTAATCACAGCTTCTGCCGGAAATCATGCTCAGGGTGTGGCTTTGGCTGCTAGTAACTTAAATACTAGGGCTATTGTGGTTATGCCGATTACTACTCCCGATGTTAAGGTGAATGCGGTAAAAGCACGGGGGGGTGAAGTGGTTTTATATGGTAATACCTATGATGATGCTTATGCTTACGCTCGACAACTGGAAGCAGAAAAAGGTTTAACCTTTATACATCCTTTTGATGATCCCGAAGTTATCGCTGGCCAGGGTACAATCGGGATGGAAATTTTACGCCAATATCAACAACCTATTCACGCCATTTTTGTGGCTATTGGTGGAGGTGGTTTAATCGCTGGTATTGCAGCTTATGTTAAGCGCTTGCGTCCAGATATCAAAATTATTGGGGTTGAACCTGTGGACGCAAATGCAATGTATCAATCTCTGCAAGCTGGTGAACGGGTGCGTTTGTCCCAAGTGGGTTTGTTTGCGGATGGGGTTGCGGTGCGGGAGGTGGGAGAGGAGACTTTTCGCTTGTGTCAGCAATATGTGGATGAAATTATTTTAGTGGATACGGATGATACTTGTGCAGCTATTAAAGATGTGTTTGAAGATACCCGTTCTATTTTAGAACCTGCGGGGGCTTTAGCTGTGGCTGGTGCTAAGGCTTATGTAGAAAGGGAACAAATACAAGGGGAAACTTTGATTACTGTGGCTTGCGGTGCTAATATGAATTTTGACCGCTTGCGGTTTGTGGCGGAACGGGCAGAGTTAGGGGAAAGAAGGGAAGCGATTTTTGCAGTAACTATTCCTGAAGAAAGAGGTAGTTTGCGTCAATTTTGCGAATGTATTGGTAAACGCAATTTGACAGAATTTAATTATCGCATTGCGGATGAAAAGGAAGCGCATATTTTTGTCGGGGTGCAAATTGAAAATCGTGCAGATGCGGCGAAAATGGTCAAAACTTTTGAGGAACATGGTTTTAAAACTTTGGATTTAACTGATGATGAATTAACTAAATTGCATTTGCGTCATTTGGTGGGGGGACGTTCTCCTTTAGCCTATAATGAGTTACTTTATCGGTTTGAATTTCCTGAGCGTCCGGGGGCTTTAATGAAGTTTGTAACTTCTATGTGTCCTGATTGGAATATTAGTTTATTTCACTATCGCAATAATGGCGCTGACTATGGACGGATTGTGGTAGGAATGCAAGTTCCACCCCATGAAATGCAGGAATGGCAAGCTTTTCTAGATGGTTTGGGTTATAGATATTGGGATGAAACTCAAAATCCTGCCTATAAGTTATTTCTGGGTTAATTGTTGGGAAAATTTGCGTTTTGATGTGATAAATTAGGACATGGTAAGAGGACATGGCAGTGCCATGTCCCTACGGATTAGCTAATTAAATATGGTATTGTTTTAGTAAAGTAATTAGAAAATAATTGAAACTTTAGTGGAGTGTAATGTCTATGTTTCTTTTAACATTAAAATGCTTTCATAATTTTGTAAATCCATCATTTGAGGGCATTTAAAAGTGGCTACGTGCTGGAAATCTTGTTTTTGATGAAATATGAGGGAACGATGATTAAATATAGGTTGAGTAACAATAAAAGATGAAAATAATGATTTGGGAAATTGTTCATAAAGTGATTGATACATAAATTTACCTATTCCTTGACCTATATATTCTCGCTTTGTTGCTATTACGTTAATATACAGATGCCGTTCTTGGTTGTTGACAATTTTATCTGAGAAATAATTATCTTGCCAAATCATTTGGTTTAAAAATTCATCAGTAATTTTTGGTTGTGATAAAGATAAGAAGCCAAGAACATCATTACTATCATTAACTGCAACAAAATATTGAAATGAATTACTTAAATTTTTTATAACTTCTTCTTCTGTCGTTTTAACTAGGAGAAAACCATAATCATTTGAGCCGTTTTCACCTCGTACATTAGAATTGTGAATATTAACAATTGAACTGAAATTATTATTTTTGGCTTCTCTAAAATTTAAACCTTGTATCTGTGTCATAAGTTATGGGTTCTAAGATGATGTTATCTATTACAGGATTTTTCCAGTAAATTGAGTACAGGGATAAAAGTAAAATAAGGCTATTAACTGACTATGATTTTTACTTGAGCAAGTATATTTCAAAAATCAAATAATAATCCGGGGTTGCATAATTGCGGGATGATTTTTGAGTGTAGAGACGTTCCATGGAACGTCTCTACAAGGGTTTTGGATTTATGCAAAATCATTTTCATCCCCAACATCAGCAACGCCAATAATCCTAGATATCACGCCGCAATGTTAACATATTATCTTGTAAGCATGAAATATATTAGTTTTGATTGATGTATTTTACTATAACTAACTCTGCACATTTACCCACCCAGCCAAGGAAACAGCGTTGCATATTATGTATAGTGATGCAGGGGATGGTTTCGGAGCATCTCAAATAGACCAATTTTCCATGATGCGACAAGAAGATGATTTAGAAATATCTTGCCAAGAAACCGGAACATAACTTTTTTCCCTACACCAATGTGCAAATATACCTACATGGCGAAAAACTAAAACAGGCTTGGATAGATAATTTAGAAGTCACCGTTGAAGGACAAAAGCTAGACTGTACAAGGTTTTCACAACCTTGCCACCAATTGATCCCCAGCAGTAAACATCAAATTTTTTGATAAAGTCTTGACATTTTTTTCTTATCCGGTTATCCTTTCAAGGAGATTAAACAACAGTCTGCCTAATCCCCAATGTACCTACAAAAACAAGACTACATAGGGAACGGAGGAACCAATTTTGGGGCGAATCTCCAATTTCTGAGAAGGGCATCTCTCAGCCCTAGCCCGTCAGCTAACTTCGTAGGCTTTGAGAGGAGACTCACGAGCTGCATTCTTGCTAGTAATGTTTTGTTCTCGTCAGTGTCCTTGGCTGGTAACATTGCGCTACGTCTTACCTGCCCTACATCCACTTTGGAGGCGAGAATAATCATGTCTTGATTCTAGTGTTTGCGGCGGCAGTAGTTACCTAGAGGTAAAACACAGATTATGTTAAAAAATCAAGAGAATCGGATCGCTCTAATTTCCGTTGATGGTGATCCAGCAGTAGAAATCGGTAGAGAAGAGGCTGGGGGTCAAAACGTTTATGTACGTCAAGTTGGTTATACTTTAGCTGAGATGGGTTGGCAAGTGGATATGTTCACTCGCCGCAGTAGTTCTAAACAAGCCGCTATTGTTCCTCATCACCCTAATTGTCGCACAATTCGCCTAAATGCTGGGCCAGCAGAATTTATTGGACGAAATGATTTGTTTGATTATTTACCAGAATTTGTAGAGGAATTTCGACGTTTTCAACAAGAACAAGGATATACTTACCCCCTAATCCATACTAATTACTGGCTATCTTCCTGGATAGGAATGGAACTGAAAAAGCATCAACCGCTAGTTCAAGTGCATACTTATCATTCTTTAGGAGCAGTAAAATATAAAACGTTAGGTGGGACTTTACCAGAAGTTGCAATTCAACGATTAGCGGTCGAAAAAGCTTGTTTAGAAACTGTAAATAGAGTAGTTGCAACCAGTCCCCAAGAACAGAAACATTTACGGACATTGGTTTCTAGCCAGGGGGAAATAGAGATGATTCCCTGTGGTACAGATATAGAAAAGTTTGGTGGAATCGAGAGAAATCATGCACGGCAAAAGTTAGATATAGAGCCAGATGCTAAGATGGTGTTCTATGTGGGGAGATTTGACCGGCGCAAAGGAATTGAAACTTTAGTCAGGGCTGTAGGGCGATCGCAATTTAGAAACGAAGGTAAATTAAAGTTAGTGATTGGTGGTGGTTACGTTCCGGGGCATAGTGATGGGATGGAGCGCGATCGCATTGCCCAAATCGTTGCAGAATTAGGATTAACCGATATTACCACCTTCACCGGTCGTCTAGACCATAGCGTTTTACCCTATTACTACGCTGCGGCTGATGTCTGCGTTGTTCCTAGTCATTACGAACCTTTTGGTTTAGTGGCTATTGAAGCTATGGCTAGTAAAACTCCTGTAGTTGCTAGTGCGGTGGGAGGATTGCAATTTACCGTGATCCCAGAAGTTACAGGTTTACTTGCTCCCCCCAAAAATGCCGACGCTTTTGCATTGGCAATTGATCGCATTTTAGCAAATCCAGAATGGCGCGACCAGTTAGGAGAAGCCGGCAGACAACGGGTAGAAATTGCCTTTAGTTGGTATAGCGTTGGGGTAAGATTGACGCAACTTTATACCCAATTATTAAACCCCAATGCAACTAAATCTCCTGTTGCTGCTTAACAAAATTTGATGATGGAGTTGTAAAAAAGAGCAATTTTATCTCAATTTTGACCATTATTATAGGGACATAGCGTTGCTGTGTTCCTGTAATTTGTTTTGGGTAAACAACAATTTATGAAAATTGTTTTACAGCAGATTTCAGGTAGATGAGGTACAGATTTTAGGAACAAAACCTTATAGCAAGAGACTTTTAACCCTGTTCCCTGTTCCCTGTTCCCTACTTATAACGTAAATTCATGTATTTACCTAAATCCTTATCTCTCAAAATTTGACCCATTTTCTGATATTCCCGACGCATAGCACGGATTAAATGCAACATCTCAATTACTCCCCTGTCGTCGGCGGCTAAAAAGGCGGCTGTGAGGGCAATATTGCGAATATTAGCCCCGGTAATTTCAAAATTTTGAGCCAAAAACTCCAAATCTAATTCAGGGCTACAGGGGGCATTTTTGGGGAAAATCTTTTGCCAAATTAAGTTGCGATGTTTGGCATCTGGTAAAGGAAACTCAATAATAAATCGCAGTCGTCGTTCAAAAGCTGCGTCCATATTATTACGGAAATTAGTAGTTAAAATAGCAATACCTTCGTATTCCTCCATTTTCTGCAACAGATAACCTACCTCAATATTGGCATAGCGATCGCGTGCATCTTGGACTTCCGAACGCTTACCGAATAAAGCATCAGCTTCATCAAACAACAAAATAGCGTGAGAATTAGTAGCTGCCGTAAAAATTCGGTTTAAATTTTTCTCTGTTTCACCAATATATTTACTAACTATTTGGGATAAATCTATTTTATATAAATCTAATTGTAATTGATAGGCAATTACCTCCGCAGCCATTGTTTTACCTGTACCGGGAGAACCGGAAAATAAAACATTTAAACCCTTTCCTAAAGATAACTTATCAGCAAAACCCCATTGTTGATGCACTAAATTTTTGTATTCAAATTCCTTACAAATATCTTGTAGTTGTGTTAATTGCTGGGGATGTAAAACAATATCATTCCAGGTATATTTCGGTTCAATTTTGCGAGCGAGATGGGCTAAATCATGTCCAGACTGGGCACGGGCTGCACTGCATAAATGTAAAAATAAGGGTAATTGCTTCTCCTTGGTGTTGATTTGTTGCCAACGGATGCTATGATGAGCAGTAGCCACAGCATTGGCAATTTGGTCAGGAGTGAGAAAATAGCGATCGCTCAATATCTCCAACTCTTGATCCTCAATACTCATCTGGGCTGCTTTTAGATAAATTTGCCAATATTCCCCACGTCGGCTTTTTTCAAGAACAGTAAAATTAACAGTAATTAAACCCTTTGTTCCCGTTGGTATCCAACCTTGCACACCAGAAATAATAGTAACACCCTGATTTTTATCTAACTCCTTGAGAAAATATTGATAGAGAACTTGATTTTCTGGTAGATAGAGAACATCAAAATTATCTAAATACAGCAAGTGATGAAAAAACCAAGCCTCTCGCCATAATATTTTTACTTTTTCCTCAAAACTAACTTTATCTTCTACCATCTTCGCCAAATCAGCAATTAACAAACAAACCCCCAAATCTTTAGCAATAACTTGAGCAGCTTGATGTTTACTATTACTATCATTTCCTTGGAAATAAAGCAGTAAAGGTTGTTTCTGCCAATCTTCCCTGACTAAACTTTCTAAGGCTATTTGTTCATCCGTCTTTAAATATAAAATATCAGTAGATACACTTGGTTTTAGTAGTTGACAATCAGCAATTAATCGAGAATCTAAACCCGATTGATGCAATAGCAATCTTACTACTTGAGAATCAGGAATAAGACACTGAGCAATTAACGTCGGCTGAGATGATCCTGAATTAAAATGCAGCAAACGATGATAAATTAAAGGAGAATCAGTAGCAAAATGCTTACGCCTTAAGAACTTTTCAGCAACGCTAGAACAGAGCAAATTTAAAGCCAAATCCACAGTAGGTCTTTTACTACTAATATCATCTTGGAGATAAATATAAACCCGTTCATAGTGCCGTTCTAACTCTGATGCTAGAGCAATAGTTAATATATCCAAATCAAAAGAAGATAAACCAAAAGTCCTTTGTAACCATCCTAAAGGTGAATCAGAGCGAATTTGAATAACTGGTTGCGCTAATAATGTCTCCGGTTTTTGAAACCATGAAACCCCAGCTTTTTCCTGTGATTGTTGAATAGAAATAGCCTGTTTGATCAGCCAATCTAACCTTTGTAAAAAAGGTTGTAAACCATTCAAATCAGGACTAAATTCTACTTCTGGAAAAATGGTTGTAGTGAATATCTTGTTTTTATTCATCTAAGCCAGTGTTTTAGCTAATTCAGCAATTCGTTGAAAATCTGGATAATTTGCTAATGGGTTTTGCGTTGCCCAACTATTTCCAGGGTGAACATGGCCATTTAATAGTCTAGGATCTGGTATTGCATATTCATCATTATCAGGATCTTCTGCAACGGGTGTATGGTCAAAATCTACCCATCCCCGAAAGCTAAATCCTGCGTTTTTGCTCCCTTCATATTTGAATATGCTTTGTACAACATCATTTTGCCAATCTCTGTGAAAACCTCCCATAACACCTGGTTCAATCCTCAGATGTCTTCCTTGTCCTTGGTACACGGGATATCCTCTAGGTATATTTTTGTAGAACACACAGATAGTAGTAATATCGTCTCTAATCATTCCTTGTCCTTGGGAATTTTGAAACCATCTATCCAAATCTCCACCCGTGACATTAGTGTTTACTGGTGATGAAGCATTTCCAAAATGGTGTGTTTCAGAGTCATCAACAATTAAAAAATTGCTGAACATACCTATATTGGGTTCTACATACTCCTTTATTTTCCGTTGGTCTGCTAATTGATCAATTCCATTTTTTTCTGTGTAATCATTGAATTCTTGAACAAGTCCTTTCATCTGACTTGGTTCAAATTGTTCATAGGGGTTTTTTGGTTCTGCCCCCTTCTCCTGTACCAACCATACCTCAAAATCTTGTTGAGTCCATTTTTTGTCTTTATATTGCCTAGTTTGGCGTAGCCTATTAAAAGCTGCTATCCCTAAATGATTAGTCATTGCCTGCAAAATATCACTTCTAACTTTCCTGATTTGGGGTTTTTCATCGGACTTTTGCCCCTCAGATTTTCCCTTCTTTTGGACTGGGTTTTGCTGCACAACATGAGTCAACTCATGAGCAAGTAACTCTTGTCCGTGAAGACTCTCAGGCTTATATTCCCCCCGCTTAAAAAATAAATCTTGTCCCGTTGTAAATGCCCGTGCCCCCAAAGAACAATTGAGCATATCTGCTTGAGTATCTGTATGTACCTTAACTCCACTAAAATCTGCACCAAACGCCTGTTCCATCGGCTGCCGAATTCTATCAGCAAGCGGTTGTCCCCCTCCTCTTACTTGTTGAATTGAAGAGTCCAAATCTGGTGGTGCAGCTATTCCATTTTGATGAGAATAACGCTGTAGTTTTGGTTGTATTCTTGATGCTTGAAGGGGCATTTCTTCTTGTAGCATCCCTTGATTTTGAGGTGCATTAATTTGATTTACAACCTGACAAGCAATGCGATCTGCTTCCTGTTCATACTTATCTCCCACCTCCCCAATTGTTAACTTTGCCTGTATTGGTTCTTCCACTTGTCCAGAATCACCCCAAAGTTGGGCAGAAATTCCTTCAAATTCGGGAATCCAAGGGGTTTGTTTACCTGCGAAAATCTCCTGTGTTGACCTTGTACCGATCGCCCTCTCTAACTGTTCCCTTTCCTCCTCATTCACACTATTAGGATCTTGTTGCGCTCTTTGCACTACTGAAGATAACGACCCATAACTTAAATTAGGAGTCATATTCTGAGTTTTTGATGTTGGCAGAAGTGAAGGTGAAGTTGTCTGTGATACTTGTTGGTGATCCATAACTCATCTCCTGCATTTGGCTTAGGTTATTTCCATCAATTAAATCTTGAATATTTTCTCTGTTTGATTAAGTTCCTTTAACCTTTTGATTTGTAGTCATAAATGAACCAGTACCAGAATATTGGAGGGTAGCGTCAGGAATAGGGCTAGGTGTTGAGGGTTGTTGTGCAGGAACTGTCACTTGAAATTTAGCTGTGAAAGATGCCCCCTTTAGCAATACAGCTTTACCTCCAGATTTAGTTTTTTGGGCTTTTTGATTGCCAGCAAGAGATTCAATCGAGAGTATTCCCATACCTGAGATAGTATGCTGCGAAGTTACATAGGTACAGTTAGGAACAATAACTTGTTTTTCATCACCATCAACACAGACAAGCTTCTGGTTAATTTTATCCTTACCAGTGCCAGTTAAATCACCTGGTTGCACAGCAACAATTGCTTGTCCAAAACTAGGGTTAAATATTACTTTATCGCCAGTAATAAGAATGAAATCAGCCATAAATTCATATTAATTTTTAAAGTGTATTTGATTAATTAAGGCAATCTAATCAGGAGAACCAATACATCTGGCTTTAACCAAGATACTTTTACCTTCACCTCCCTGCGCTCCACTGAGATACCAATAACCATCATCTCCTATATAAGTAAACACTCTTTCACCACCACCAGCAAATTTACCCCGCACATAAGTAATAAATGCTACGCACTTATCACTCTTTCCCATCCTAACAGGAGCTTTACCATCACTCCATTCATATTCGTCAGAGTACCATATCTTTGCTCTTACTTCTCCACTCACAAATTGATTACCTTGCACGTTTAATTTATAATTACCTGGGTTATTCGTGCCAATTCCGACATTACCATCTTTGGTTATAGTTAACTTGTGATCATTCTCTCCATTTAAGGAAAAGCTAAAAGAGCCATCTGCACGAACTCCACCATCCCAGAAAACACCTGTTTTTATTCCTCCACTACGTCCATAACGAATCGAAGCTCTGTTACTTCTCCAAGTAACATGGGGATTGGATAACATAATGCCATTTGCCCCACCTGAACCAATGGTAACGTATTGACTATTATCATCACCCCATTCAGATGTCGTATTCACCACAAATTTATTCCATGCACCTACACCACCAGTATTCACTGTTAAAGTGGCATTGTCTTCTGTAGTTAAAAACATTCTTTCGTTATGTTTTGAATCTCGCCAAGAATGTTTACCGTTTGCTGTATAGAATAAGGTACTACTATTAATTCCTAAACCGTATCCACTCCAAAGTTGTAATTTTAAGTTATTTGTTGCATCTCCATCTTTAAAAACAATTTGTTGATTGCCATCAAGATTTATCTTGCCTATTTGAATAGTTAAACTACCTTTGATATACTGATTACCTTCTACATTTAACTTGTAATTACCTGGATTATCAACACCAATACCAACATCCCCATTATTATTGATATATAATGCTGTTTTCTTAGATTCTCCACTTCCTACTCGAATCTTTAATCCCTGGAAAACATTCCATTTTACCCCATCCCATATTCCTTCATTATCTATATTGGAAAGGTTATTATAAAGTGCGTGGTTATAGTCTCCTGGTGTGGCAAAAAACAATGCACCTCTTTGATTATTGTCTGCGGCTACTGATAAATTTTTACCTGTAATATTAGCACTAACAATTAAATTTCCAGCAAAGGAAGAAGTACCCGTTCCTTTTACTGTTAACCCACCATCTGCACCTGTGGTTAGTAACATTCTTTCATTATTTTGTGTATCTCGCCAAGAATGTTTACCATTTGCTGTATAGAATAGGGTACTCAGGTTAACACCAAGGCCATATCCATTCCAAAGTTGTAATTTTAGATTATTTGTTGTATCTGCATCTGCAAAAACAATTTGTTGATTGCCATCAACATAAATCTTGCCTGTTTGAATAGTTAAACTACCTTTAATATACTGATTACCTTCCACATTTAATTTATAATCTCCTGGATTGTTTGTACCAATTCCGACATTACCATTAGCTTTAACTCTGATTACTTCATTTCCTTCAATAGATCCTCCAGCTTGCACGTTAATAAATCGTAAATCATCTTGTGAATCATCTCCCCAAGCAATTACAGAATCTTTACGATTATTACCTTCATCTTTTAAACCAATAAACAGATTATCTGAATTCCAAACAACATTTATTCCTCTTTTCATCCATTCACGATTACCCTTAAAAAATGTATCTCCAATTGTTAAAAAACTAGAGGTTTCACCTTTAATCCAAATATTTTCATTAACTTCCAAGTTACCATTAATTTTTAAATTACCAGTCAAAACTGCTAAGTTAGGATTAGCATTTCCTCCAGAACGCAAAGTTAAATCTGTATTTTGGGAATTGGGTAAAAATAAACCTGAATATTCTCGAATATTAACATCAAGAGTAATAATATCTTCAGAAATAGTCAGTTTTGCTAATTTTATACCATTTTTAGGAGTCGCAGATGCAAAACCAAAAATAGGATTTTCTAGCCAACGAGTATAGCTATCGGTTACATCTTCTTGCTGTTTATTGGCTTTGGCTTCAGAATATTGAACATAGAGTTCACCGACAGTAATATTTTGAAAATTGGAAAATGTTTGAGCTTCTTTAAAAATAATCAAACGTCCTTGAATATCTAAAGCCGAACCAGATTTAATTTGAACTGATTTTTTACCTTCAATAACTGTAACTTCTAGCCCTTCAATAATTCCTGAGACATGAAGCGCCTGATGATGATAAAGTAAGCGATCGCTAAAATATTTGTGTTGAAGTTCAAAATCATCCTCTAGCAGATATTGACCGGGAAAATAGTTAGGATGTTCAGTAGAAAAGTTAATAAAATCAGTAGTTTTAGTCATGTTTTTATCCTTGATTTTAGTTTAATGGTTGACTTGTTGTTCCCAAAATAGTGGGAATTGTTTCGCCTGTAATGATTGTTCCGGATTCATTTCTTTGACAAATTTGTAAAATGTTGTAAGGAGGAACATCTGAAAGTTGAAAAGTTTGTTTTAGTAATTGATAAGTAGATAAACGTTGATTAATCTTGACAGTAGCTTGAACAATAACTTCACCTCCAATTTCCACATTATTTAGATTTTTAATAGTAACTGCTAACTGATTGATATTTTGCATAAAATGTTGGTAGTAAATTGTGCGTTTAATCTTTATTTGCTTATTTTCTATGCTAGTTTCTGGTGTGAATAAATTATAATCTGAAAAATCATCAGCCAAACGAACTGTAATTTTATTCAATAAATCTAACGTAACTGTTGTAGGTTGAGTGATTTTTACAATTGCTTCTAGTTCTATTTTTTCTAGAATAGCAATTATATCTGGTTGTAATTCTTGAATTTTAGGTGGTTCAAATATCTGAAAGTTAAAGGGTTGACTCCACATATATTCTGTAATTATCATTCCTGGTTGATTAGCTTGTTGAAAAGTTGTATTCCCTTCAATAATTTCTCCTGCATCATTTTGACGATTTATTTTTAATACAGGTGATAAACTTATAGACTGACTAAATAATGTATTACTATGTTCTATTTCATTAAGACCAAAATAAAAATTAATTGCTAAGTTACCATTAAAATATTGATCAGTTTGATTTGACAAAATAACATTAAAACCTGCTAGATTATCCTGTAGATGTTGATAATTCAAAGCATAATTAACAGAAAAAGACTGATTATCTATAATTATTTGAGGTAAATCTATAGTTAGTGGTTTAGAGTTTCCTTGCAATTGTACAACTAAATCTTTAGCTAATTGATTAAGAGAAATATTGTTGTTGTTGGGAGTAATTATAACTTGAATAGTAAATTTTTGTTCCTGGGGAGGTGCAAATAATTTAAAAGTATAAGCAACGTGGGAGCGCTGCGTTAGCTGCATCGTTGGTACAAGAATTTTTAGTGCATAAAATGTGTGTGCTGGTTTTTCTTGATCTATAATTGCTTTAGCGATTTTAGCTTGTCGCCAATATCTATCAGGATTACGGTCTTTTAGGGTTAGTTGCACTTGGAAATAATTAGGAAAATTAGTAAATTGATCAAAAATTTCTACCTTTTCTCCAAATCCTGAATTTTTTAAATAAATACTCAAAATTTCCATTAATCCTTGTTTTGTTCCCCGCAATGGATACAATCCCACAATTTTTTTAATAAATGCTTTTTTAACTTCTACCTTCCAATCATCTCGTAAACTTAAGGCTACCCAACCAGCTAACCAGGGTAAAAATTCCTCTGGGGTTTTTTCAGGATTAAAATAGAGATAAACATGATCAATAATCTCTTCTAATCCTGGTGGGTTTTGAGTATTAGCTGTAATAATTTTCTCTTGATTAGCAGTTTCATTTAATCCACTGAGTATTTTTTCAAAAGCCAGTAAAAACTGACTAATAAAAATATCTTGTTGGAGAATTGCGGGTAAATATTGCTGATAACTACTAGATTCTTTTTTGTTCATTGTCCACTTCTACCAAAACAGTAAATGTACTATCTGTAATATTTAGATTAACTAATTGATGTTCGGCTAAATAAATCTCAGATTGAGAAATATTTTCTTGATTTTTAAGTTGCAAATTGTTAACATAATCTACTCCTGGTAAATCATCAAATAATTTATATAATTCTGATAAATAAATACTCCGACCAAATGGCCAGCCTTTTCCTTGCCAATAATTCCCCGATTGTACAGGATTAAAAAACATTTTCACTTCTGTTTTAGCCTGTTCTTTAACATCTTCAGCTTGTGCACCATCTGTAATTACTAATTCTACTTCGAGAGTTATAGATATATAATTAGGTTCTACGATATGCAAGCGTGTAGTTAAAAGTTTTCTTGGTTCAAGAAATGTAAATAAACCCCCATATTGATAATTTGGTTGATTGTTTTCAGGAACAACTACTAAACTAATATGTCCTTCGGCAAACTGCTGATTATTTGATTCTAAATTACATTGGGCTAAACAATTAACCCGTGCAATTTTTAAGCCTTCAGATTCTGGGTATTGATTCCAATCTACAAGTACCAACTGTGCAAAATCTGCTGGAGTAATAGCGCGATAAATTTTTCTTAATTCTAATAAAGTCTTTTGAATTTCTGCTTGTAAGATTTCTTGCTGTTCTTGAGATGAAAGATTAATCGGTAAATTCCATTGTTCTCCTTTAAGTAAACTAAGAAAACTAGCATAATTTTCATCAGGAACTTGATTAACTCTATAAAGAGTCATTTCTGTTAACCAAGCTAATAACTCAATCAAAATAATGCCCGTATCTGTGGGATTATGATCTGTCCATTCTGGAAATTCAACAGGAATTTGAGCAATTGCTTTTTGGACTAAATCAGCATAGGTATGATCATCAAGATTCGGTAAAGGTAAAGCCATATTTTTCTCCATTGAAAATGCCAAAGTTATTAATAAACTTTTATTTGTAGTTAATTTATCCCCTCCTATCAGATTTAATATTAATAATGTGATCACCAGAATAAATCAAACAATCAGCAGTGAGAGATGAGTTTTTTGTGGTTGTGGGTGGAGGTGGTTGTACTTCTAAATAATCAATATGATCAACTCCAGGAATAGATTGAATAATGGCGTAAAAATCAGATTTTTGGGGATAGCGTCCAAATTGCCAGCCATCACCTTTTCCTCCTGTTATGGGATGGAGAAAGATTTCTAAACTTTGTCTAATATTGTTTCTAATCACATCAATTTTTTCTAAAGATGTAGGGGTGATTGTGGTAATCACGGTGATTTCTTGCCATTTTGGGGCTGTAACAATTAAATCTATGGTTGCTTGACAACGGGAACGGATGTAGTTTTCTACTCGGTTTAATAAGGCTAGACTAGGGACAGGTTGGCGATCGCTACTTTGGGGTAAAATAATCAACTTAATTTCACCTGCACGATGGTTAATTTCTCGGATCATCTTTTCAAATTCTGTCCTTTGACTACTAATCTTTTGCAATTTTTCTGTGATTGCATCTTCAAAAGATATATCGGGTTTAGTCGGATCTAGCCATAAATTCTCATCTAAAGCACTAAATCCCGCAGTCATTAAATCAGGTGTAACTATTTTCACCCTGGCTATATCTGTTGATGCTTCATAAGCTAAATCTGCAAAATCTTCAATAGTTACGGCACGGTTGCGGTGACGTAATTGTTTTGGTACTCTTTCTTTAATCCGATCTAAAGTTTCTTGATCTGCACCACCTATTGCATTTTCTAAATTAATTACCCGATCAATATAAGGAATAGTAGTTTTTAATTGACTAATAGTTTGTGAGGTAATATTTCCTTGTTTACCTCCTCCAGTACAATAAAAAGACAGTCGAATATTATTCTGTCCTCTAGGGGGAATCATCCCTGCTTGTCCATTACCAAAACGAATTTCTCCCGTTTGTCGATCTAAAGTATAATGGCGATCGCTTGCACCAGAACCGTAAAAATCCCCTACTTCCTCCCATTGTACCCAAACTTCCTCAATTTCTCCTAAATAATCTCGGATGATATAAACTCGCTCAGAGTCTAATTCTTGGGGAACTTTTCCTTCTTGAATTACTAATTTTTCCCCGCTTAAAATAGGAGTATTATTAGCAACAAAAACCTGATTCGCTTCTTGATTACTTGAACCTAAAATCTCATTGCGTAAGCTGATGGCTTGAACTGCCCAAGTTGTATTAGTTAACAAGTGCCGCAAGCGGGGTTTAAGTTGAAAATTACCTCCATTCCAACGCACTCTTAACCAATAAAGTGATTGACCAAAATTTTCTCTTTGGCTAAAGTCTGCGGGAGCAATAAATTGAATTAACCCTGATTGAGAAAATGCTAAAGTTTCATCTTCCACCCCCAATGGTTGCCAACCCGAAGGGCTAGAATATTCCCAAATTAATTTGGGTTGTAAGGAATGTAAAACTAATGTTTCTTCTGGATAGGTTTGCTGTAAAGCTTGACTTAAAGTAATTTCATTTTCGTTAATATTAATAATAGTATAATTATCATATTGTTTAGGATTAATGGGGTTTTGAATTTCTAAGCTATCGCTTGTTTCCCAACCTGCTATATCAGCAACTTCAATTGTTATCTGTCCAGCGTTAGCAATCTCTGTAATGACTGTTTTTACTGCTATATCATTTGACATTTCATCTGGTGTTGGTGGTTCAACTTGGACATACAAACTAACCGTTTTATTACCAAATGATTTATTAAACCCTAAATAAAGGGTTGATTCTTGATCAGTGGTTGGGGTAAAGGGTTGAAAATAACGATTAATGACAGTATTTATCGGGTAATTTTGGTTAATTTCTGATGTGAGGATAACTTGTTTTTTTGTGGGGTTTATCGTTTCTATTTGATAATTTTCAGTATTAATTGTGATAAATTCACCAATGGCTAATCCTTGAATTTTAAATAAATTTAAGATTTTATCGCCAACATCTGCTTTTTGTTTTAATTGAGTGGTGAAATTTTCAGGATGAGAATAAATAAAATCATTCTCAGCACAATAAATAGCATTTTCTAAAAGTGTAAATTCATAAGTTAATTGTAATGATTTAACTATAGGTGGATCATAAGTTGGTAAACTCCTATCAGTAATAATTAATTTACGCATCACACGAGTTCCCACTGCTAAATTATCATTCAGAATTCCCGTATTGAGCGTGAGTTTATTGCCATTTTGAGTAATTTTAGTAATTTGATGTTCTTCGGGAAATCCTCCTGTATTTGAAAGTAACCGAATCGTATCACCAATTTTGAACAAATCCAGATTATCAACTGTAATTTCTGTTCCTCCTTTGGTGATAGCTGCGATTAAAATTGCCAACTCATCATAGATAGGATATTTACGCTCATCTGCGGCTTTGCCATAATGACCTTGAGTAATTCGAGCGCGTAGCCAATAATGAGTTTTGCCATTCACCGTGCTAGGAGATGGCATATTATTTTGAGCCGGAAATTTTAACTTGGTTTGAATAGAAGATTGTTCTGTAAATTGAATTGCTGTGTAATTTTCTATCCATTTGACTTGACTATTTTGATTTGTAATTTCCTGCCATGTTTGACCGTTACCAATTTCCCAAATAACTGTTAAATTGTTTATGTTTACAGGTTGATAGCTTAAATTTATATTAACAGTAATAGTGGCATTGGGTTTAATAAATGTATCGTGTAAAGCAATATAAAATGTATCATTTTGTTCTGGTCTTTCTCCAAAAGGATAAAAATCTTTACTCAGGTCTAAAGGTATAGAATTAAATAAGCAAATTGCAGGAATTAAATTAGATTTTTGAATACTTATACTACCTTGAATTTGGGTAACTTGAGGTAAATTGGTAGATATATTAGTTAAATTCGCTTGTAACCATTTAGCTTTTTTTCCTTGAATTTCCCTAGCAGTGGGGATGGGTAAATTAGTAAAAGTAAATGTAGATTGATTATTTTTAGAACTTTTGCTTGGTGCGGAAATAGCTGACCATTGAGAACCATCCCAATAAGACCAATTAAGGGGTAAATTTTTAAATTGATTGGCGTTGTTAGTAGTAATAATTAATTTGAATTCTGTTAATTCTGGTAAATCGAAAATTTCGGAACAGGTAAGATAAAGAGAATGGGGAATTGTGCGATCGCCCCCAAACGCCAAAAAAGCCGCATCTTCTTGTCCTGTGGCTGCTAAAGTGCAGTTACAATACTTATCTTGAAGAGGTTCGCGCACAAATACCGCTTGTAATTTTGTTGTCGTAACAACCAATTCCCGATCCGTTTCAAACACAATTTCTTCGTCTGAACCTTCACTGGGTGGTGCAGAAACTTGAGTATGAGCAGGTACTAACCCATCAACAGGACTACCTTCAGCTAGATAAAAAGTTAAGGCAACTTTAGCGGGTTGAGGCGGTTTTAGCTGTCCCCCGATTAAATCGAGGAAAGCGAAGAAATTTTTCTCAGGAACTTGATTGAGGCGATCGCTAATTAAAGACATCATCTTCCCAAAAATGCGAATTAATGCCTTACCTAAATCTACTTTTCCTCCAGGTGCAGGTTTCCAGTTGCTAAATTGTTGCACTAAATTTTCAGTTTGCTGGACAATTTCTTCATAACTACGTTGATCAATTTTTGGAGGTAAAGAAGCCATAAAAATCACTGTAAATAAAAAGGATAAACTAAGTTAAAAATATTATTTGTTGTCCGAACTTGATAATTAACTTGAATAAAAATCACATTCGGCTGCTGGGGATCGGCAATTGTATCCACATCTAAAACATCAATCCGGGGTTCCCATTCAATTAAAGCATCCCGCACATCACTAATAATTTGCCCAACTGTGCCTAAACTATTAGCAGAAAATACTTTTTCATGAATACCGCAACCAAAATCAGGGCGCATTATTCGTTCTCCCTTAGCAGTACCCAGAATCATCCAAATTGACTGTTTTACACAATCTTCATAACGTGCCACCTCAATTTGACCATTTTCATCAAGTTTAACGGGTGAAGTCCACCCCACACCTAAAAAATCAATATCCATTACATCACCTCTAACGAACCTTCATTTACTTTTACCCCATTTGAACAGATAATATCTAAACTAGATGTTGCCTCTAATTTATAACTAGATTTAACTTGGATGTCACAATTTGCCCCCGTCTCTAATTGATAATTTTGTTGAGTTTTGATTGATAAATTTTTACATTCTAATGAAATATCATTTTCACTGCTTTTAAAAATAATTTTTCCTTTAGCTTCAATAGTTAAATCTTTTTCAACTTTAATATTCATGGTGTTTTCTTGGGAATTAATCATAATTTGATTATTTCCAGTTTTATCTTGAATAATGATTTGTTCTGCCCCTTCAGTATCATCTAAAATAATTGCATGACCACTTCGAGATTTAATGATTCGTTGATTATTTTTTCCATCGTCATTTTTACCGGGTGGTTTATCTACTCCATTCCATAAAGCCCCCAAAATATAAGGAAAAGCAATATTACCTTGTTCAAAAGCTACCAATACCTCATCATTAATTTCTGGTAAAAAATAAATACCCCGGTCATTTCCTGCCATTGGTGTGAGCATTCTAGCCCAGTAACTTTCTTCAGTTGCAGATAACCAAGGAAATTTAACTTTAACTCTCCCTAATCCATCAGGATCTTTATTATTAGTAACTAATCCAACTGTAACACCATAAAAATGATTATTTTGACTATTATCCATTAACAAATTTATGCCATTCATGTAGCATTTCTCCTTACAGTAAATGAAGTTTGATAACCTTGAATACGTGAATAGTAATGCTTAGTGCCAGTAATATAATAAAGTCCACTAAATCGTGTCCCAACTCCAGCAATTTCTATTACCTTTCCCGCCCGTAAATCAGCATTTCCCTGACAAGCACCCTCACCAGTAATATAGGCAATAGCGATGTTTTGAAATTGTCCTAAAGCCATTTGATCAGCTTCCGCTTTACTCATTACTGGTTGATTGACTATCGTCTGGCTAGATTCACCAAATGCTGTTTTGACTGCTTTTGCTCCTGAAGTTGAACCTCCCATTGTTCCACCTTCTTGGCCTGCTGTAGCCTTACTTATCACCTCTTGTTTATCTTTAGGAATCCAACCCCTAATTTCTAACTGTTGAACTTGGCTCATTGTGCTTAAACGGGGTAAAAATTCTTGCAAATTTTCTCCATAAGTGAGAGTTAAAACTTTAGTTTGATTATTTTCATGAGGTCGAAAATATAAAGTTGTGTTTTCAATTATGACTTCATAACCAATACGTTTAGCTCGCTCCTGTAAAAATTCCCAATCAGTTTGATTATGTTGTAAAATATATTCTAATATTACTTTACTATCAGTAACTTGTGCGGCAATGCTCCTAGTTGCAGCAATTTGCGTAGCAATATCGCTATCTTTCATTTGTAAAAAGGATCTAGTGTAACGACCCCGCAATAAACGATGGCGTAAATCATGACCCCGTACTACTAAAATTGGTGTCATATCTTGGTTATATTCTGGTTCTAATCCTGTAATTTCTCCTACTAAAATAGTTTTTAAATTTTGGTCATATCCCATCTGAATTTCTACTGTTTTACCTATTTCAAAAGTTGGATCATCTACCCAAGTCATGGTTTGGTCGCTTAACTTCCAAGACGTTAATTGCAAGTCAAACATATTTGGAGCTTCTAAATCTTCAGAAACAGAAGCTGAAAGCAAATCATTTGCTATTTCTTGGGTAATTGGTTGACCTTGAATCAAAATTTGCAGATTAGGACTTAATACAGAAGCATCATTTGGCATAGTTTACCCCCTTTTTGTTAGACTATTAATTCGTAAAGGAGGAATTGTTAAAACAGTTCCGGGGTTTAATTGACGAGGATTAGTTAAACGATTTTCTACTGCAATTATACGCCACAAAGCAGGATCGCCATATTCTTCAGTAGCAATACTACTTAATGTTTCTCCTCTTTTCACAATTCTTACAGGGTCATCAATAGGATTAGCAATTTTGGCTTTTTTAAGGGGTTCTTTCCACTCTTTAAATGTACAACTTAAGTTTGCTCTAACGGGTGTACCATCTTCGATAAAATGAGTAAGTCTTTTAGTGACACTTTCCAAAAAACCATCAGGTAATAATATGCTATCTTTGCCAGAAATAGTCCCCCAAATTAGTTGACAACGGGGAGGACGTTTGACAGTTGTACCAATGCGAGGCTGAGTTAAACTAAAAATTTTGCGGGTATAGTTCTGGACATTTTCAGGTGGAAAACCAGTCATTGTTGTATCAAAAAATAAATCAAGACTAAGTTGAGTTAATTCTTGAGAAGCTACAGGCCCGTATTTTTCCATTTTCCAGCCTGTTTTCACTATTTCTACTTGATTAGGATTAAACAGAACTGGAAATATATCAGCAAAGTCCCCAGCCGTATTTTTTTCCGCTTTGATTGTTAATTTCTCTAATGTCATCGCATTTTCCCTCTACGTTCACTTTCAATTACTAATCGCCGCATAAGTTTACTTTCTACTTGATTGGCTATTTTATCTATATCTATACTTGTTTGATTTTTCATTGGTGAAACGGCAGTTTCTATGGGTGATGATAAAGCATGATTTAAAGTTTTAGGAGGTGGTGAAGCATCTTTAGTTAAAATTATAGGATTTTGGTTAGATAGTTTTCCTTGCTGGTTGATACTATTTGATATTGAGGAATTTTTAGCTAATGGTAAAGGTGAGAAATGAGGTGATAAGGGGGGATTAATTGTAGATTTTACTGTAACTAGGGGAAGGGGAGAAATGTTTTCATTGCTGTTATTTTGATTAATTGGGGAATGAGAATTGATATTAGTTGATGTTGTAAAATTAGATGTTGTTTGATTTTGCTCATTTGGAGAAATTTTAGTTAAATTGGTTTCAGAATTTAAAGGTTGAGCAGTAACAATAGGAAGGTTAGAGACTGGAGATGCTAATTTTCCCAATTTAATTGATACTGGATTTTCGGAATAATTGTCTATTGGTGTTGATTTTTGAGAATTTACAGGATGCACAACAGGAAGAGATAAAGTAACGTCTTGTTGTTTTGCTTGAATAACAGGAAGTAAACTATCAGTAATATTCGATGATTTTTGTGTTAATGGTTTTTCTGCTATATTAGGCAAGTTTTTCGGGCTAGATTTTGGTTGTACTACAGGAATTGATATTGTAGTAATTTCCTGTAAATTGGATGTAGATTCATTTGAAGTTGATAAATTAGCCAGTAATGGTATTTCTCGTGTGTTGGCTAAGTTTTCCGGGCTAGATTTTGGTTGTAATACAGGAATTGATAATGTAGAATTAGCAGAATCATTAATTGGTGTTTCTAAATTCTGATTGCTGGATAAATCTGTTGTATTTTGAGTGGGTAGAGGATTGTTAATTGTTGTAGTTGGTAATGTTTGAGCAGAGTTTAATTTTCTTTGAATAACGGAAATGGTTGGTTGATTTGGGGGAAAATCAGCACTAGATTTCGATTGTATTATAGGAGTTTGATTTGTGGTGGTAAGTTCCTGTATATTTTGTGCAGGTGCATTAGTTGGATTTAATTTAGGTGGTATTTCTCCTATGTTGGGTAAGTTTTCCGGGTTAGATTTTGGTTTTATTACAGGAATTGATAATGAAGAATTAGCAAAACTATTAATAGGCGTTTCTAAAATTTGCTCGTTGGGTAAATTTGATGTATTTTGATTAGATAAAATTGGTAATGTTTGAGCAGAGTCTGATTTTCTTTGAATAATGGGAAGAGTTATATTTGATTGATTTGGGGGAAAAGTTGGCTGAGAATTATTTGCTGTTTGTGGTAATGAAACTGGCTGTGCATAAACAATGGGAACAGACTCAGATGATAGAGTATTATTATTACCCCAACGTTGCATTTGTTGACTGAGAAGAGACAAGCGATTTAAAAAGCGATCGCATCGGTTCACTATACCCTGACTCATCCCCATTTTCATCATCCCTGGTTGATATAAGGGACGGGTGAGCCGATTTACTAACCTATTATTTAACGCATCTTGCCAATTTGATGAAGAATTTACCATAATTTTATAACTTATTTATAACTTATTTACAACTTAGAAATTCCTTGATGCACTAATTCTATTTTTTCCACAGCAATTTCATTACTACTAGCGTTCAGTTGGGGTCCTTCCCATTTAACAGGATAGGCTTTTTTAAATATCCACCACATTACCGGAATTTGTTCACTATTTAATAAAAGAATTGTCCCGTTGAGTTGTTGAATTAATCCCTGACTAGTTGCGCTATACCAGATATAAAATAAATCAATATTCACTAAACCCCGACTTAAAACTAAATTGGGATAAGTAGTATGTTTGGGGAATTGATGCACATAACTATTTAATCCCCCTTCTTGATATGATTCCAACTCAATTTCACTACTTAAACCGCTAACTTCGCTAAAACCACCAACAACAACTCCCCCAACTTCCACTACAAAGTTATAACTCATGTAGGGGTCATGTCCCAAAAAACTGAGGGTTGAACCTGCGGCTAAAACTGCATTTAGTCCCATTAGTTGGGTATTGATCATTTATTTTTCCTCCTTAAAAACTTAACTACTAAGTCGTTGATTAATTTGCGCTACTTGTGTTACCCATTGCTGACGTTCTCGGTGTTCCATAGACATAATTTGTTCATAAGACCAATGAAAATGATATGCAAGATAAGCTACCTCCTCCAGCAGTCGTTCTAAGGGGTAGCAAACTACTCCCCCATCGGGATAGTTTCTACTTCAAATTCCCCTTGACAATGGGGACAAGCTACCCGTAAACGACTGTGGCCATTTTGGTTAATTCTTTGATAAAAATCTTGTAAATAAACTAAATCTCCTGAAAATAATCCCTCAATTACTTTAGTATTAATCTGTTCTAAAGTGCCTAGTTTAACTATTGTTCGTGCTAAGAGAATAATCACCAAATAACCCGGATTTCTCTGCACTCTGGGGTCACGCAGTGGGGTTATTTCATCATAAGCTGTGGAAAGTCGCATTATGCCTTGGTGGTGAGTATTACCTTCTGAATCAAGATATCCTTGAGGTAAAATAAACGGAAATTCAGTTTGCTGCATGATTTTAATTAAAGAAAATGTTAACCAACGGTGATACCTTCATGAACTAGCTCTAAAGTTTCTATAGCTATTTCATCAGAAGTTGCATTAAAATCTGGAGCATTCCAAGTAGTAGGCCAGCAGTTTTCTAAGTTCCAACGCATTTTTTCTGCTCCACTATCATCGGCTAAAATAATAGAAAGGTTACGCCGAGCCGTCTCTCCATTTTGTAATTTTTTGTGCCATTCCCATAGTTCTTGATTATCTGTAATTCCCCGTTTTAAGGTAATGTTGCCATAACTATTTAGTCCGGGAATTTGACGCTGACCTAATGATTTATCTGTTCCTTCTCGATAAGTTCCTGCATTTCTGGTGGCGGTTAAACCACTGCATTCACGGAAACCGGCGTGAACAATTCCGTCCCATTCGACCCAAAAATTATAACCGCTATAAGGATCATGGGTATTAGAAATTGTCGGCATAAAAAACCTCCTTTAATTAACTATAATTCCGCTAGTAGTTTGGACGAGTAAAAGTTGAATAAATTCCCCTGGAATGGTGGGGGCTAAACCAATTTCAGCTACAACTTGCCCCATTTCTCGATTTTCTGGGGGGTTGGTTTGGGCATCGCATTTAATATAAAATGCTTCTTGGGGTAAAGCTCCTTGTAGTGCACCTTGTCGCCACAAAGATTCACAATAAACGCTTAATTCTCTTTGCAGTCGTAACCATAGGGGGAAAGTATTAGGTTCAAATACGGTGTCTGCAAGGTTGCGATTTGCCCAGCGTCCAAAGGTGAGAAACAAGCGCCGCACGTTGATATATTGCCATTCAGGGTTTTTACTGAGGGTACGCACTCCCCAAATTCTGATTCCTCTTCCCCGCAAACTCCGAATACAATTGATCCCCGGTTGATGGGGGGGATTGAGTTGTTCTTGGTCTGCGGGTGTCAGGGAAAAACTCAGATCCAGCACTCCTGCGAGGGGAAGGTTAGCAGGGGCGCGATGTACTCCGGTTGTGCGATCGCAACTTGCATAAATTCCGGCAATATGACCGCAAGGGGGAATGGTATCTGCACGATGTTCTATTTTTAACCAAGGTGCATATAAGGCGGCGTTGTTGCTTTCTAGTTCTCTGCGTTGCTGGTCGAGTTTGGCTAAATCTGCAATATTTAAGGTATCGAGAATAGCGAAGCGATCGCCTATTTTTTCACAATGCTGTAAAACAGCTTGCTGCATTTGGATGATTTGAGTTTCTGAACCCAGCATAATATCAGGAACACAAACCAAGTCCACATTTTCTAAAATTTCGCTTTTCTCTAATCCTGTTCGCAGAGTATCCAAGTTATTATCTACTAATCCGATTACATAACAAACACTACCCCCATTTTCAAAAAATCCTTTAATTACATCTCCCAAATATCCCTTAACTTGATGAAAATATTGCTCAAACTGAGTTGCTAAGGTGAGTTTTTGTGGTTCTTGTTTCTCCGCTTTTAGCGTTGCCAATCCCAAAAATACAGGCACACCTGTTAATAATTCCGGTTCTGGTGTCGGAACAATTTGGGTTAAGGAAATACCGGGAATTTTTGGTTCTGGAATCAGCATATAAAGCAAAGAATAAAGTTTAAATCAAAAGCAAAAATTATCTACAGCAAGTTTCAGGTAAATCAGGTACAAAATACCAAAGTAGTTTTAACTTTTCTGTTCCCTGTTCCCTGTTCCCTACTGTATTAATTTCATTTTTCAGAATCTGCCCATTGACTGAGACGGAAAATTACAAATTCTGCGGGTTTAACTACTGCCAAACCAATTTCTATCACAACTTGACCTAAATCCCGCACTTCTGGAGGGTTGTTTTCTTCATCACATTTTATATAAAAAGCTTGTTCTGGTGTTGTTCCAAATAATGCACCTCTGCGCCATTCCATCATTAAAAAAGCGCTAATATTGCGGCGGATTTTTGCCCAAAGTTCGGGGGTATTTGGTTCAAAAACTGTCCATTGAGTTCCTTTGTCAATAGAATCTTTGAGGTAACTAAAATGACGGCGAATATTCACATATTTGAATTCTGTATTAGCGTCTCCTCCCAAGGTACGCGCACCCCAAATGCGGATATTCCCGTTTAATTTGCGAATGCAGTTAATCCCATCAGGATTGAGTCCGTCTTGTTTAGCTTTGCTGAGGTGATATTTTAAATCTAATGCTCCTAAAATAGTTTCATTTGCGGGGGCTTTAAATACTCCTCTTTGTCCATCAACTCTGGCATAAACTCCGGCAATATGCCCACTAGGAGGGATATAAATATTACTATTGCTGGCAGGATCAAAAACTTGAATCCAGGGGAAATACAAAGCTGCATAGGTGGAAACAAAGGGTTTGAGTTTTTTAACATCCTCAATATTACTGAGGTCAATTGCTTCTTCACTATCTAATACAGCAATGCGATCGCCCATTTTCTCACAATGGTCTTTAATATCATCTCTAAAACTTAAATTTCCGGGTGCGACAACGATAGTAATTTCATCAATAGCTTCAAAACTATCCAAAACATTACTAATTTTATCTTCTCCAGTTATCCAAGTTACATAACAACGTGTTCCCCCATTTCTAAAAAATCCATACACTGCATGAGCTAAGGTATTTTGACCTTTAGTATCACCTGTAGGTGGTAAAAAATCACCAAAAAATTTCTTAAATTCACTAAAGTTTGTACACAGTTTAATTTCCCCTTGTTTAGCAATGTTAGGATCAATTGGTGCTTCTGTTGTGGGTAATGTAACTTGGTAATAACCAGTAATTTTTGCCCCGGATGGGATAGATTCTTTAAATTTTATTGTGGCAGATTTGTCTGTATCATTATTCGTAATTGGGGTAGCATCATCTAAATTCACCGGACTACCATCAACAAAAAAACCATAAGTTCCGGCTGTAGTAACTACTGGGTAATCTCCTGCTAAGAGTGGATAATTTTTCTGATTTCCACCTTTACCTTCACCAATATTAACAGGATTTTCAGAACTTCCTACAAACTTAATTGATGGTGTATCAGTCTGATTTGATGACCAAGCATTAGCTTTAATCGTTCCAATAAAAGCAGCAATACTAGTTCCTACTCCTGTAATTGGAGCCGAACCAGATGATATTTCTTCAACGTAAACACCTGGAGAAAGATAGCTAGGCATTTCTGCAACTCCTTGATATATTTATTTATGTTTGAGGGCAAAATTTTGGTCAGCGATGATTTCTCCACGTTGAATTATCAATGATTGCGAAAGTTCTTGATAACCATTTGCAGAAATAATTAAAGTTATATGACGTTGACCTGATGGGGAAGATTCTAAGCCGATGAAGCGATAATTACCCTTTTTATCACTAAAAGTAGTATTTTGACTTTCTTTAATTTTTAATTTGGCGTTAAAAATTGCTTGATTTGGTTGGTCAATATCTGTAATTTTGCCTTTAATTCCCGTAGGAGAAATAATAATATCTGTGAATGTAATCGGGCTTTCTTCAACGCTAGAAAATACGGTAACGGTTGTTTTTCCGGTGTTATATCTGGTAGAATTGGTTGGTAAAGATGCCTCTAAAATATATTCTCCTGGGGGTAAATTGGTGAAATGAAAATAACCGTCGTTAGTTGTAATTTTGCGGTCAAGTCGCTCAAGCATTTTTTCCCATTGCGAACCATATTGTAGCTTTTTCAGGGATAATTGAGCTTGGAATTTTTCTGGCATGGCAATAATTTTCACTACTGCACTAGCAAGATTCCTTTGGGTTTCCCCTTCCACCACTCTCCCTGCGATCGCTATCTTTTGAGTAGATACACTCATTTTCAACATAATAATTTTTACTCCTCCTCAATTACTAAATTATGAGTTTGGTTGATAAATTCCGGTGATTCCAGCTTCTTCTCCCTCTGCTTGTACTGAAACTGCAATAGTAACAGTACAGTGTAATACAACTTTGGGTTTAGTCCCTTCTTTTCCTCCCATTGCTTGCCAAAATTCGCCAAAACTTTTTAAATTACTGGGACGCAAACTAATTAATCTGAGGGGAAATTCTTGGTCTTCAAAGTTATCTGCAACATAGTTTTCCGGTATTTTGCGATAACGCAGTAATACCTTCATTACTTCTCCTAATAATTGATGTTCGGTTTGCACATCATCTTCATTTTGTGGCCAAGCTGTAATCAGATATGAACAATCTACCCTAGCAGGAGGACGCTTTTTAATTGCTTTACCGTTGCTTTGACGTTCTACTGACCAAGCACTGGTACGCAAATCTAAATTTTCTTGGACATCATAAAGAAATAAATTAATTGCAGGTTTTTGTTTAATCGTTCCTTGATATGGCGTATCAAAACTGATAAAAACTTCTGTGTCTGCTGAAGGAACATCCGGCGGAAGTTCTTGTTTTAATAGCGATTCTAAGGTATTGTCTAAAGCATCGAGCATAATTTAGATAAAAATATTTTTTCTATCAAGCTTGATATATCAGGAGGCAGGAGGCAGGAGGCAGAAGGCAGGAGGAAAAGCCTTTTCCTATCTGAGTTTTAAGTTTCAGTTTGTACCTCTTTTACCTAAAATGTGCTGTGATTAGAAACTTGATTGAGAGAGAAATAGGTTTAGTTCAAAATACTACAGCCAGTTTACTATCTAAAGGAAGAATCAATACATAAATTAATGTAAATAAATATTGCTATTAATTGTAATAAAGTATAAATCTCGTAATTTTTCAATCAACTCTAAAATTTGTCTTAAATTTTATCAATTTTCTCTAATAATCTAGTATTTTATCTGTTTGCCTTTAAAATATAAGAGTTCTAGCTATAGCATTCCTGTTTGATTTTTTGAAAAATATTGAGGTGGGCATTTCCTGTTCCCTGTTCCCTGTTCCCTGTTCCCTGCTGTAAGTATGTAAATATAGGAGCAGATTTGTGAGCTACCCCTATATTTTATTAAGTATGTTAATTGTCATTAAAACGGAAACTATTCTTACCAGTCGGACATTAGAAATGAAATGAAATGGTTAGTTAAGGTTGATTTTAGCGGTAATGATGCTTTTATCATTGCTGGGTTGGAGATGGAAACCGAGTTTTTCACATACTCGCTGCATTCCATAGTTTTCCATGAGGATTTCTGCACAAATAGATGATATATTTTCCTGTTGGGCGATGTGGATTAATCTGCGGAGTAATTCTGTGCCTAAACCTTGATAATGATAGCGATCGCTAATTAGCATAGCAAACTCGGCAGCATCTGAACCATGTAATTTACTCAACCTGGCTACACCAATGATTTCTGGTTGATCGGTGTTCGGATTTTGATATTCTGCCACTAAAGCCATTTCTCGGTCATAATCAATAAAGCAAATTCTCGTTAATCGTTCATGGGTAATACGGTGACTCAGTTTCATTAAATGGAAGTAGCGCAAATAAACACTTTCCTCTGATAGCGTTTTGTGAAATTGCACTAATAAAGGTTCATCTTCGGGACGAATGGGACGGATAGTAATGGGTGTATTATTTTTTAATTGCCACTGTTCTACATACTGGCTAGGATAAGGACATATAGCTAATTTTGGTAATTGATTTTCCTCCATTTCTGGGGAATGCAAAACCACCCGTGCATCTAAAGCGATTAAACCACCAGGGTTTAAATTAGTCGGGGGAATAGCTAAAAGAGGATTAATTTCTATTTCCTTAATCCATCTTTGTTCAACTACCAACTGACTAAATATTACCAATAATTGCTCTAATGCTGCTAAATCTATGCTTTGCTGTCCTCGAACACCTTTTAAGGCTTTGTAGATTTTGGTTTGTTCCATCAGCCGCCGGGCTAGGGTACTATTAAGAGGAGGAAGTGCGATCGCGCGATCTTGAAAAACTTCCACCAGTTGTCCACCAGCCCCAAATAATAACACAGGCCCAAACTGTGGATCTAAACTACTCCCAATAATTAACTCATAACCGCTAGTTTTTACCATTGGTTGCACAGTCACACCTAAAAAATGTTCTGCACCTACCTTTTTATTTACTGATAACTCGATATTTTGATAAGCCTTTCTAACTGCTGCCTCATCCTGTAAATTTAACTGTACACCCCCCACATCAGTTTTATGGGTAATGGTGTGAGAATACAATTTTAAAACTACCGGATAACCAATATTTTCTGCATAAGTTACCGCTTCTTCTACAGTTTTAGCAACGCAAGTAGAAACAATGGGAATCCCATAAGCTGCTAAAATTTGTTTAGATTCAGCCTCAGTTAAAATTGTCCTTCCGGCGGCTTTGGCTGTATCAATAATTTTGGCAACAATGGAACAATTAGGAATGTTAGGATTACAACCTAATCTGGGTAAAACTGGAGTTTCATAAATCCCCTTGAGGTTATAACTATAACGCCACATATAACTAAATACTCGTGCGGCTGTATCGGGGTATGGGTAAGTGGGAATACCTTGATTATTAAGGATACTTTCCCCTGTAGCCACATCTTCACCACCCATCCAACTGGCTAAAATTGGCTTACCTCGCATTTTGGCATAGGGTTTTAATTGTTCGGCGGTTTGGGTGGGGTCAGTCATGGCTTGAGGGGTGAGAATAACTAACAAGCCGTCACTGTGGGGGTCTTGTGCTGCCACTTCCAAAGCCTTAGTATAGCGTTGGGGGTCTGCATCTCCTAAAATATCAATGGGATTGCTATGACTCCATTGTGGGGGTAAAATTTGATTGAAAGATGCGATCGCTTCCTCCGATAAAACCGCCAACTCTCCCCCATTTTCAATTAACGCATCTGTGGCTAAAACTCCCGGACCACCAGCATTAGTTAAAATCGTTAATTTTGCACCTTGGGGTCGGGGTTGTTTTGCTAACACTTCCGCCATATCAAATAAATCGGAAATACTATTAACTCGCAACACCCCACACCGTCGAAACGCCGCATCTAACACCGCATCACTACCCGCCAACGCACCTGTATGGGAAGCTGCGGCCTTGGCTGCGGCCTCTGTACGACCGGCTTTAATGACAATAATCGGTTTAGTTAAAGCCACCTCTCGCGCTGCGGACAAAAAAGAACGAGCATCGCCAATAGACTCCATGTAAATTACAATGCTTTTAGTATTGGGGTCATCACCTAAATAATAGATTAAATCTCCCCAACCTACATCTAGCATTGAACCAATAGAGATAAAGGAACTAAAACCAACGTTTTCCTTATAACTCCAATCCAAAATTGCCGTACACAAAGCCCCACTTTGACTAATAAAACCCACATTGCCCTTATTAGCCGTTTTACTGGCAAAGGTAGCATTTAAACCAGAAATGGGATTCATCACACCGAGGCAGTTTGGCCCAATGATGCGAATTTTCCCCCGTCTGGCTTGGTGCATAATTTCTTGTTCTAAAGCTATTCCAGCCGCACCCGCTTCTTTAAAACCCGCAGAAATAATAATTGCTCCCTTTACCCCTTGATCAACACAATCGGCGATAATTTGGGGAACACTAGGAGCAGGAGTGGCAATTACGACTAAATCAACAGGTTCGGGAATATCAAAAATACTTTTATAAGCTTTAATGCCGAGTATACTATGATGCTTTGGGTTAACTGGGAAAACCGTCCCCCCAAAAGGACTGCTAATTAAATTCCAGAGTAGGGTACGTCCCACACTACCAAGCTTTTCACTTGCACCTATTACCGCCACCGTGCGCGGTGCAAAGATGTGATCTAAAGGATTAAATCTTTCAGTTCCAAGTATATCGTAGGCGCGATCGGCATTGCCTGTACTAATTTGTTGAAGATTTTCAATAGTTGTAATAATATCCGTCATTATTTACTCCTGGTAATTAAGGGAACAGGGAACAGGGAACAGGGAACAGGGAGTTAATTATTTTCTTTTCCCCTTTGCCCCTCGGCCTCCTGTTTGCATCAGTCAAGGATATTGATAATTTTAGTTAGTGCGATCGCTATTCCGGTTTGGGCAATGGGTGAGATGCGATCGCTAATTTCAAATTTCACACCTGGTACAGTCACCAAAAAAGCCAAGGGACAATGGTTATAGAGAGATTGAGTTAAAGCTAGAAGGGATTTTGGATCACTGATATGCCCATCAAAAACGCCATTAGTAGTAGGTGAGATAGATTGCACTTGTACATCAAAAGGCTGATTAGTCATACAAGCATCAACAAAAATTGCTAAATCTATTGTTGCCAAATCTGCGGCTAACTCTGGTGTTAACTGGTGAACAGCCAAAGATTTTACAGATGACAGATGCCAAGATGCGATCGTCTCAGCTATTTTTGGGCCAATTCCATCATCACCCCGTAACTCATTCCCATAACCAATAATCATTTTCGACACCAGAGAAGAGGCAGCAAGACAAGAAAAAACATCATCAGTATTTTCTATTAAATCAGAACCTTGATCATCAAAATTTAATACTTCTTTCATCATTGATTTTCCCTTGTCTATTGCCTAAAATCTCGTAAATTACAGTAGGGAACAGGGAACAGGGAATGGGGAATAGGGAATAGGGAATAGTCGTCATTAGTATTCCTTTTGACTTTTGACTTTTGACTTTCCCCCCTGCCCCCTGCACCCCTGCCTCCTGCCTCCTGCCTCCTGCCTCCTGCCTCCTGCCTTCTTGCACTAATGCACAATCAACTCCTGTATATCGCGGTTAATTTCTGGCTGTATCGGGGAAATTCCCTTGTAAGCTTTGACATACAAATCTTGCAAATCACTAATTAAAGGATAGCGGGGATTCGCACCTGTACATTGATCATCAAAAGCCTGTTCAGCCATTGATGACAACTGTTGATAAAAAGTTTGTTCATCAGCCGTAATCGCTGCTTGAATACTGCCAGGAATATCTAAATCTCGTTTCAGGTTTTCCACCGCTTCAATTAACAGATTTACTTTCTCTTCTTCCGTTGTACCACCTAAACTCAGATAATCAGCAATTCGTCCATAGCGCCATTTAGCATTCGGATATTTATATTGGGGGAAAATCGCTTGTTTAAAGGGAGCATCGGTAGCATTGTAGCGGATAACGTGAGAAATCATCAACGCATTCGCTAAACCATGAGGAACATGAAAAGTTGACCCCAATTTATGTGCTAAGGAATGACAAATCCCCAAGAAGGCATTAGCAAAAGCCATACCAGCGATAGTTGCTGCATAGTGTACCTTCTCCCTCGCTTTAGGATCTTTAGCTCCATTTTTATAAGCCGAAGGTAAATATTTAAACAGTAACCGAATAGCCTCTAAAGCTAAACCGTTAGTATATTCAGAAGCACAAATAGAAACATAAGCTTCTAAAGCATGAGTTAAGGCATCAATTCCCCCGTAAGCCGTGAGTTTCTTCGGCATATTCATCACTAATTCGGGGTCAATAATCGCTATATTGGGAGTTAGTGAATAATCAGCCAAGGGGTATTTAATCCCCGTTTTATCATCAGTAACTACTGCAAAAGGTGTAACTTCCGAACCTGTCCCCGATGTCGTGGGAATAGCGACCAAAATTGCCTTTTCACCCAAAGGAGATAATTCATAAACTCGTTTCCGAATATCCATAAACCGCATCGCTAAACCATCAAACTCGGTTTCTGGATGTTCATACATTAACCAAATGACCTTCGCTGCATCCATTGGTGAACCGCCACCAATAGCAATAATCACATCAGGTTTAAAATGATTAATTTGGTCTAATCCTTTTTGAATTGTCGTCAATGATGGGTCTGGTTCAACTTCATAAAATACCTGTGACTTAATACCAATTCCTTCTAAAACTTCCGTCACTTTTTCCGCCAAACCCATTTCAAATAGCGGCTGGTCAGTGATAATAAATGCCCGATGTTTACCCGCTAAATCTTGTAATGCTACTGGTAAACAACCATATTTAAAATAAACTTTGGGAGGAACACGAAACCAAAGCATATTTTCCCGTCTTTCCGTGACGGTTTTAATATTAATTAAATGACGTGGCCCTACATTATCACTGACAGAGTTATTACCCCAACTACCACAACCCAAAGTTAAAGACGGGTCAAGACGGAAGTTATATAAATCACCAATTGCCCCTTGAGAAGAAGGAGTATTAACTAAAACTCTACTGGTTTGTAATTTAGTTTCAAAATAATTAATTTTTTCTCGGTTTTCCGACGCGGTGTAAAGTACAGAAGTATGTCCCAAACCACCAAATTCTATTAGTGCTTCTGCGATATCAACGGCTTCTGTAAAAGTTGATGCCCGATACATCGCCAAAATGGGAGATAATTTTTCATAAGATAGGGCTTCTTCTTTCCCTACTGCTGATACTTCCGCAATAATTACTTTAGCGTTAACAGCTTTTCCTATTCCTGCTATTGTTGCTAATTTGTCTACAGATTGACCGACAATATTAGCATTTAACCGTCCATCAACTAAAATTAAGTCTCGGATTTTTTGCTTTTCTTCTTCATCAACAAAATAAGCTCCACGAGCAATAAATTCTTGCTTCACTTCCTCATAAATCTCATCTAAAATAATAACGGATTGTTCACTAGCGCAAATCATCCCATTATCAAAAGTTTTGCTAAGTAAGATTGAAGAAACAGCCATTTTAATATGTGCTGTAGTGTCAATTACCGCCGGAGTATTACCTGCACCCACACCTAACGAAGCATGACCAGAAGAATAAGCAGCTTTCACCATCCCTGGCCCACCTGTAGCCAGAATTAAATCAATTTCTGGGTGCTGCATTAACTGTTGAGAAAGTTCAACTGTAGGATGATCAATCCAGCCAATAATGCCATCAGGTGCGCCGGCTTCTATTGCTGCTTGTAAAATAATTTTAGCAGCTTCAATAGTACAATTTTTAGCACGGGGATGAGGGGAAAAGATAATCCCATTGCGGGTTTTAAGAGCTAATAAGGCTTTAAAAATAGCTGTAGAAGTGGGGTTAGTTGTGGGGACAATTCCGGCTAAAATTCCTACAGGTTCAGCTATTCTTTGAATCCCAAATTGTTTATCATCTTCGATAATGCCACAGGTTTTTTCATGTTTATATTTATTGTAAATATATTCAGAAGCAAAATGATTTTTAATCACTTTATCTTCTAATACTCCCATACCAGTTTCTTCTACTGCCATTCTCGCTAAAGGAATCCTAGCCGCATTAGCAGCACGGGCAGCTTGTTTAAAGATAAAATCTACTTGTTCTTGAGTAAAATTTGCATATTCATTTTGAGCAACTTTGACTTTTTCAATCAAGGTTTGCAGTTCAGCAAAGTTTGTAACTGACATAATGTATATTCCCTCAACTAAAGTATGATTATGAATGAATTAAATTTACAAATCAATGCGAAAACACATAATTGAAGTGGAGACAATGGTCTGAGTGAATCTGGTGGTATTCCTTGTAATCGTCTCTACCTTGCAAGTTAAAGGAAAATTTTGAGGAAGTTGTGAGGAAGCGCAAGAGTATTGAGTTATACTTTCAAGCTCAATGTGGAAATTCTGTTTACTGAAAAATTTTGTTACTAGCATATAACTTAAATATAATTACTGTTGACACCGTTTCACTCCTATGTTGATACAAATACACGGGAAAGGATTTAGCGGTGCTCATTGGTATCAACTTAAGCTACAGAAAAATTTTCGGTATATGTAGGGCGGGCATTTTAGAGTAAAATACCGAACAGAAGCGGAAAACTGTAGTTAATGCCCACCTCAGTATTTTTCAAAAATCTAATTCTTCATTTTTTGTTAACCATTTCACCACATCCATAATTTCAGTAAAACTCAATAATGCTTTTCCTAATGATTCTAATTTTGGAATTGGTAATTTTTTAATTCTTTCAATTAATGGGGGTTCAATGTTTCCAAATCTGTAATTTAATAAACGGATAATCATCTGTTGTTCTCCTTCGATTTTTCCTTCTTCAACAGCTAATGCTCGGTCTTTTTGATATAATGGGGCTAATCTCATAATTAATTCTCTATTTTATGTGTCCGAATTTTGTTTTTTCTCGTATGCTATTATAAATAATATTGATGCGTTTATATTCATAAATTGTAGGGTGAGTATTTTTAGAAATTGTTGCAATACCCACCCTGTTAATTTAATAATTATCTTCTAAATTCTCGGTTTCCAATTCTTCATTTTCTGTTAACCATCTCACCACATCCAGAAGTTCGCTAAAACCAAATAATGCTTTTCCTAATGATTCTAATTTGGGAATGGGTAATTTTTTAATTTTTTCAATCAACGGAGTTTCAATTTCTCCAAATCTGTAATTTAATAAGCGGATAATCATCTGTTGTTCCCCTTCGATTTTGCCTTCGATTTTGCCTTCGATTCTCCCTTCGATTTTTCCTTCAATTTTTCCTTCGATTTTGCCTTCTTCAACAGCTAAAGCTCGGTCTTGTTGATATAATGGTGCTAATCTCATAATTAACTCCTGGTCTTCTGTTTCTGAGGTTTTTCTGTTTCTGAGGTTTTGTTGCAGGTTGTATAATAATTCTAGCGTTGTTTTTCGTAGGGGGTGGGTGGTTGGTAGTGCTGTTAATTCATCAATTGCTTGTTGCTGAACTGTTCCCCGTCCTAATATTCTTAACCACAGTGTTTCCGGTGCTGGGGGTAGTTGATGAATTACTACTATAGCAGTGCGTAATGATTCAGCTAAATAGTAGATTCCCGGTAAAGAGTTGGTTTGTGGTGTGGCTTGGAAACTAGATAAAATTCTTGGGGATGCGGTGGGGGTAAGTATCCATAGTTTGGGGGTTTCTCTATCAGTCAGTTTTGTATTTTTCTGTTTAGCTTTGCGTTTGAAATCACCTCTAACTTCTAATAATTTTAACAGACAATCGCAAATTTCGTCTATGTCTACGGGGTTGCGGTATGGTTCAAATATTGCCGATGTGGTGGCAAATGTTCCTAAAACTCCTAATAGTTCTAAGTTAGCATTGCTTGGTGTATTGGGGAAAAATAAAACGTCTATTTCTCTGACTTCTCCCGCAACACGGCTGGCAGATTTGACTTCTCCATAGGGTTTGAGCAGTTCTTCTAAATAGTCCTTAGCGAATTGGTCATGTATAAAGCGAGTCATTTAATTTTTGATGATTTGATTTGAGGATATGATAAATATTTTTGGTGTGGCTAATCTAAATATACATGAATTTAGTTAAGCTGAAAATAACTGTTAAAATTTTTTTGACTGATCCTATTTTTTGACTATGAAAATTTGTATTGTTGGTGCTGGGGCTATTGGTGGTTATTTAGGAGCTAAACTGGCTTTAACTGGTGAGGAAGTTACTTTAATTGCTCGCGGTGCTCATTTAGCAGCGATACAAGAACAGGGGTTAAAATTGATTTTGGCAGATAATTCTAGCCAAGTTGTGATTCCGGCTTTAGCGACTAGTAATATTAGTGAAGTTACACCCCAAGATGTAATTATTTTAGCAGTAAAAGCCAATAGTGTAGAAGCGATCGCACCAACTCTTTCTCCTCTCTATCATGATCAAACTGTCGTAGTCACTGCCCAAAATGGTGTTCCTTGGTGGTATTTCCATAAACACGGGGGAGAGTATGAAGGTACACGTTTACACTCCGTTGATCCTCACGAAATCATCGAAAATCATATTAATGTAGATCGGGTTATTGGTTGTGTGGTTTATCCAGCTGCGGAAATTATTGCACCGGGAGTCATCCAACACATAGAAGGCGATCGCTTTTCTCTCGGTGAAATTGATGGTTCTAAATCTGCTAGACTGCAAACATTAGCCCAAAGTTTTAAAAATGCAGGTCTAAAAGCACCTATCCGCAATCAAATCCGTACAGAAATCTGGGTAAAATTATGGGGAAATCTGGCTTTTAACCCTATTAGTGCTGTGACTGGTGCAACTTTAGAACAAATAGCCCAATATCCCCTAAGTCGTGAACTGGCTAAAAACATGATGCTGGAAGCAGAAGCGATCGCACACAAACTAGGGATAAATTTTGGTATAACTTTAGAACAGCGTCTGAATGGTGCTGAGAAAGTGGGCGCTCACAAAACCTCAATGTTACAGGATATTGAAGCCGGAAAACCAACAGAAATCGAAGCGATACTTGGCGCAGTGGTAGAATTAGGTAAAATCACACAAACCTCCACACCGCACATTAACGCACTTTATGCCAGCGTCAAGTTATTAGAAATGATTAAACAAAAAACTTGAACATTTGCCAAAAAGTATATTTTTTACCAAATCCCAAAATTAAATTCAATTCCTCTTGAGCCAATTATGAAGAATAATTAAGGAAAAACCGTTTCAAGAAAAACATGATTGGAGCTAACAACTTGATTATTAACTGGGATTTAGTAAATACCTGTTTACAATTTACCTCATGGGGCTTGTTTTCCCTGGTGTTGGCGGAAATTCTCAGAGACAGTTATCACGCATTATGTCACCAAGTCACCTGGTTAGCTAAATGGCATAATAAACACCATGCAGCCTATAAACGCGATTTATCAATTACTTCAGCCAAAGCTTACCAAGAATCCCAGCTTTATCATGACATTGTAGAATCGGGATTATTATTGATGATCTTAATAGCGATCGCTCTCTTGGTTCATCAATGGGGTTTATGGTTAGGAGTCGCTTATGCTTTTACTTTCCTCTATGGTGCATCCTTGCGTTACTTTCAAGGTACAATTGACACTGATTACAACCACCTACCAGGACCATTAGAAACCACTCCTTCCGTGTGGTTAGTTAATCGTACCTATCATTGGCGACATCACTTTGATAACGTTGACGCTTATTACAGTGGAGTCTTTCCCCTCGTGGATAAAATACTAGGAACAGCGCTATCTTTGAAAGGTAAAACTATTGCGGTAACTGGTGCATCTGGGGCATTAGGACAAGCTTTAGTTACACAGTTAATTAAACAAAATGCCAAAGTCATCGCCTTAACCACCAACCCCGAAAAAATCCTACCCCAGCCAGGTGTAAAAGTTTTAACTTGGCAATTAGGTGATGAAGCGGATTTACTGGAGAAATTAGCCAAAGTAGATATTTTAATTATTAATCATGGAGTGAACGTATATAGCGATCGCACTTTTACCGCCATTAATAACTCCTACGAAGTCAATACATTTTCTGCGGTGCGATTAATTGATATCTTCCTCACAACCGTCACCGGACCCGATGCTAAAGCCACCAAAGAAATTTGGGTCAATACCTCCGAAGCAGAAGTTTCTCCCGCCTTAAGTCCACTTTATGAACTTAGCAAACGCGCATTAGGTGATATCGTCACACTCAAAAGATTAGATAAAACTTGTGTCATCCGCAAATTAATTTTAGGCCCTTTCAAAAGTCAACTCAACCCCTACGGTGTCATGTCATCCCAGCAAGTCGCACGCGCCATCATCTTTTTAGCAAAGCGTGATTTTCGTAATATTATTGTCACCATCAACCCTCTAACATATCTGCTTTTTCCCATCAAAGAAATTACCGCTACCCTCTACTACCGCATTTTTAGTAAAGCCACAAAAAGCAATAGTTTATAATCAATAATTCTCAGTAGTGTAGGGTGGGCATATCTTGATTAAAGTATGAATAAAAGCGAATTATCCTTATAAATGCCCACCTACCTAATATTTCAAAAATCAAAAATAATCCTATAAACAATTTATTTCTTATTGTTTTTCAATTAGAATTTAGGCAAACTTTCCCCAGACTTATACTTAGTACCATCAGGCATAATTGCACCTTCTAAAAAAGCACCCTCTAACTCAGAAATATTGACCCTAGCATTCTTTAAATTTGCTCCAGTTAAATAAGCACCATTTAGATTTGCACCACTTAAATTTGCATTTCGTAAATTAGCACCACTCATATTTGTATTACTCAAATTTGCACAAATCAAATTTGCATGGTTTAAATCAGCATTACTCAGATTAGCTTGACTTAAATTAGCAAAACCTAAGTTAGCATGACTAAGATTTGCCGCACTCAATTGAGCCTGAAAAAGTTTAGCATTATCTAAATTAGCATGACTTAAATTAGCATTACTCAAATCAGTTTCCTGCAAATTGGCAGCACTTAAGTTTGCTTTTGGAAGATTAATATTAGTTAACTCTGCTCCCGGAACATCTAACCCTCGTAGTGGTACATTATCCTCATTCAAATCTTGCAGTGCTAAAATTCTCGCATAACTAACTTTAATATTGTGTGCTGCATCAACCTGACTCCAAGCCTGATAATGGAATTGTTTACGTCTGTCAGGAGCTTCTTTAATAAAAATCACAATAGCTACTATCAAACTAATAGCATCTGCACCATTTAAAATTTCTGCTAATAAAGTATTTTCATCGGCATTGATATAAATTACTGTAAACAGCAGAGTGGCAATAATAACTACTAGCCATGTTGGTGAATTCCAAAAAATATCTAAACTGTTTTTCGGAATCTCTTGTCCTAATTTTAGCCATTTATCCAGATTTGAAGAATTTTGTACTTGTGTATAAATCTCTGTTATTTGCTGGAAAAATTGTTTCAACTTATTTCCCCAATTATCTAAATCTAATGACTTTGATTGTGCTTTTTCTTGCTGAAAATCCTTTGCTGAAACCTTTTCATCAGATTCTTTTAACATCAAACTCGTAATTAATTGAAAAGCTTCTACCCAAGCTGCTTTAACTTCAGATGTCCACTCGGCTTGAAGATATTGCTCAAAAGTCGTTAACAAAGCTTTGCCCACAGCAGGATAATATTGAGCAACTGCACCATAAGCAATATGTCTTTCTCCCAACGCTTGAAGTACCGGAACTAAAGTTTCTGGAGTCCTTAAACCTTCAATTACTAATACCAAAGAATTTAAGAGCTTTTTCTCTTGAGTTTTCATATCAACCTGAGAAAATAGAGGCTTTACTTCCGGGTAAGCTATAAACAAATTTTCGTAAAAACTAGCTACAAATTCATTGGCATGAGGTTTGATTTTAGCGAAACTTTGTTCTAGAATATCAATATTTAACGACATCTTTTTCACCACCAACTAAGAATTACATAAGATTACTATTTGATTTTTGAAATATTAAGTAGGGTAGGTATTTATGAAAATTTTATCAATAAATGCACACCCTACAAATACAGCATATTTCAGGTAAATGAGGTACAAATTTTTGGAACAAAATCTTATACTAATAGCAATTCACGAAAACCTTGATACTTATGAATTTCTTGTAGGGGTTTAGCACTGCTAAACCCTCCCCCGGTATTTGTATCATGATTAAAGTAAAACGGTATAAGAAACTTTAAACCCTGCACCGCACTGAGCGCAGTCGAAGTGTTTCCTGCTGTATTTAAATTTTTTCAGAAAATCAGAGCTGATAACTAGAGACTGAATACTTACAAGCAAATAAATTAAAACTACAAAATTTTATGCTCCTGAAATTAATTGTTTGCGGCTGCGGATGCAGTGGGTTGAACATTCAGATTGGCAACCAGTCCATAAGTTGAAATGTAGTCTTCAAATTCTTGTAAATCTACAGTGCCGTTCTTATCACTATCTAGCAAATTGAACATATAGTCAGTGATATATCTCCTCACTTCTGCGGGGCTACGTTCACCCACTGTTAAATCTTCAATCAGTCCCAACAATTCAAAAATTTCATCTTTATCTAAAGCCTTGCTACCATCAGCATCCAGTTTTATAAATAGCTTCCTTACATCTTCTACCGCCATTCTTGATGAACGCATAGTTTCCCTTAATAATTCATTATTAAAGGAGTTCATAAACAGAATTTGTTCTAAAACAGGAATACAAAAGAAACCTAATGCTGCCCAAAAAATTCCATATTTGAGCATTTCTGGATTGCCAATTGTACTCACTCCGCTAAACAGTGCAGCCCAAAGGAAGAAGTTAGGATTCACTAGTAAAATATAAGCGTCCTGAACTTCGGCAGGAATTAACTTTAATTTGTTTTTAGCTAAAATTGATGTGATGACTGCAAAGCCACGCATCCCAAGGAAGATAAGTATGGCTATAGCGAACTGTTGCAGACAAGCTAGAGAATTTTTGGTATTAGTTGCGGTAAATAAATCAGCAATGAATGTAGATGGAGTAAACTGAAATCCAGTTACACAAGCCATTAAAGCTACTGCTAAAACACCAATAAATTTCCAATTTTTGCTATGATAATTTGACTCTACAGGTGATTTATTTCGCCATACTTGGGCAATTAATCCTGGTATCGCTAAACCAGCAAACAAAATAAAGAAGAAGAATTGCAGACTATCTGTTTTAATCGGTAATTTGGAAAAGTAGATTGTCCCTAATAAGATAAAAGGAGCGATTATTGATAACAATCTAGATAAAACGGCTGCTGGATAAAGATTTCCACCCCAAAGAATAGATAAAACTGGAGAAGTTAGGGCTGGGGGAACCATCCAAAATATTAACCAAGCGACTTTATATAAATCTTCTGGGTTTTGATACAAAAATCCTGAAAATATTAATAGTAGCCCAATTACCCACCTGGCTAACATCCAGAAATTGACTACATTTTTTACAGTAGTAGAAACTTTGCGTTTACTTGCTGCGAAGTCAATATCTAAGTATGTATAAAAGGTAGAAAGTCCTAAGCAAGCAACAATTACAGCAATAAACGCAGGGGAAGGAATATTATCAGAGATTGCGGTAACTGCTCTGATAAAAGTACCAATTAAAAAAGCTGCGGCATAGATAAAAATAGCCCACATAATCGAGTAGTCATTAATTTCTTTTCGTAGAGATGCTGTACCGCTAGATTCTTTATCCCGAAATTTGACTAACTCATCTCGACTCAGGGCTTTACCGTTAGGCAGTTTTAAATGTTTATAAGAATGGGGTGGTAAATTGCTAAGATACAGGGCTAAAGGTTCTAAAACGTATTGATGACATACCACCAAAACATTTTCCCCTCGTTCCAAGTGTGGGACAACTTTTTCTTCATAAAAACGTGCGGATCTATCATAAACTTGAGCTATTTTTTCTCCTGCTGGTGGGGCTTCGTTATGGGAATGTAACATTTCCTCAAAGCCTTCATAGCCAAGGGATAGACGCAATAAATTCAAGTTGCGACCTGCAAAAATTCCAAAGGATTTTTCGCTAATGCGATGGTCAATATTTACGGGTATGTCTGGTGATTTTAGTGCTTGACTAATGTCTAAAGCGATTTCGCAGGTTTGCCTAGCCCGTCGCATATGGGAAACATAAACGGCATCGAATTTGACATTTTTGTTTTTTAGGTCTTGACCTGCGCGACGTGCTTGAAGTTTACCAAATGCTGTTAATTCAACATCTAAAACCCCAGCAAAAATGTTGCGTTCGTTACTGGTACTTTCACCATGACGAATAAAGTATACTTGCCCTTGTTTGTGATTGTTATTTGCAACATCTGAAGAAGTTACAGAAGGGCTAATAGAGCCATCATTTTTTTCCACGAGAAAAACCCTGAAAATTTACACCTGAACAAGAATTTTAATACTAAAATTTCCAGGTTTTTCTAAATAAATATTAAGACATATCTAATTTTCAGAACAAACAATCTATAAAGTCTGCCTGTTGAGTGTTTATTGCTTTTTACTCTAAATCGCGCTCTTAGGTAATATTGATTTTGGTAACATTCCATGCACTCCCTTATGAGGGCTATTAACAACTTGGGTGATATGGAAATTTACAGCTAAACTGCATAATACATAAGCATCTTCTGGCGATAAATTAGAGTAATTTTGAATAAAATCAATCATATCTTTTAAAGCCAATTCTAACGCCTGATCTAAAGTTTCCCCAAATCCCATTGTCATGAAATCTGTAGAAGTTTCTGCTCTAGGTATAGTCAGTTTTAAATCTTTACGGAGGATAAGTTTAATTCTCCCATTCATAGAAGTTTCAATGGCTGTAACATTGACTTCTCCATCTCCTTGTGCAACGTGACCATCACCAATGGAAAATAAAGCACCAGGAACATAAATTGGTAAAAATAATTTTGAGCCTGCTTGTAGTTCACGGTTGTCAATGTTTCCACCATACAAACCGGGAGGAATAGAACTGCGAGAATTTTCTGGTGTCGCAACTCCTAAAATACCAAAAAAAGGTTTAAGGGGAATTTTAATATTAGAACCTGAAGGAAATTCAGCCCAATTATTTTTTAAATCAAGATGAATAAATCTTAAAGCTGGTTGAGAAAATTGTATTGGTAATGCTCCCCAACCTGCACGAATCGCATTAAAACCAACAGGTAAACGGGGATAAATTGCTTCTAATTGTACTTCTAAAACGTCTCCTGGTTCTGCATCCCGGATGTAAATTGGCCCAGTGAGTAAATGCGGGCCTCCGGCAATTTTACGCGCTGGGGATAGGTTTTGACAAATATCTAAAAATTCTGGTGTGAGAAATTCGGGCGGTGCTTGGTCATAAACATGATAACCTGTATAAGTTTCCACATCTATGATATCTCCAGAGTCAACGGTGAGCACTGGCGGAAGTAAATGAGAGAAGCCACCGAGATGTACTGTGTTTTTGGTGGCTTTAAGAATATGATGAGTCATGGTTGCTTTTCTAGCATAATTGCTTAGAATAGCCGGTTTTTAACTCTATTTGCTCCCGTGTTTTTTCTAAAGCTAAGTGAGTTGAGGTAAATAATCAAGGGCTGTATTTAAGTCTCCCAGCATCCGACTATAAACACCAATCAAACCCGAAAGCTGCTGTTTTTTCAATATATCTTGACTATTTTCCTGCTGAGAAATTAGCCAGTTAACAGCTAGGCGCATTTCCTCACAATTATTGGGAATATCACGCAAATGCTCATCAAAATGATAAGACACATCAAAGGGAATTTGCCAACTCATCACTCATGATTGAATCAGGAACTTTTTGTTGGGATAGAAGCTATAATTTGTCTTACTAATTGTACTTGCCAATAAGGAATAGGTGCAAGTAAAACTGTCCCCGTTCCCTCAAAAGTATTGACCAAAAATTCGCCAGATGTCATTGAACCAAAAATAGATTTTGTTGCTTTATCAACTCGATAATTAACGCTAGTAGTGCGAGCAATAGCAAAATTGCCATCCACTACTAATTTATCATTTTTTAGTTGGATTTCTTCTACGGGTCCTTGAGCAACCATCACAACTTTACCCCGTCCTTTAACTTTGGTTTGAAATAAACCCTCACCACCAACTAAACCAGATATTAATTTATTGCGTTCTACTCCTACTTCCACACTACCATCACTAGCCCAGTAAGCACCACTATCTAAAATCCACTCACTACCACCTAATTCTAAAATATGATATCCAGAAAAGGAAGGTTCTAAATATAATTCTCCTGTTCCTGTATAGGTGGGACGAAAAATATTTTCTCCTGTGGCCAAGGCTTTGATAAATCCACCTGCTGAGGGTGGTTTTGATTCCATGATAATATTACCACGCATATAATACAAAGCGCCGGATTCTGTACGGACTGTTTCGTTTTGCAAAGTTACTTTTACTAAACGTAGTCCTTCCTGTTCTATAACTTCAAAATTTGCCATTGGTATTGTCCTGATATATCAACAATTTTTTAAGCCATATTTACTAAATGTACGGCTGGCTATAGATTGGCACAATCTTTTACAAATGGCAAGTTAATTTTTTTAAACTATTTGTTTATGAAAATTTTGAAATAAAGTTTAAAATGCAGGAATATAGGATTCCTGTTTGATTTTTGAAAAATACAGGAGTGGGCATTTCCTATATTTTCTCGCTTTTATTTAGGATTTTATCCCCTACACCCTACACACTAATACTCTGTAGAAAATCCAGATTCAGGATTATTTTCTATTTCTATCATCAAGTTTTCATATAATGACAATTGCTTTCTAAGTTCTTCAATTTCCATTAAAAATTCCATCTCTCTTGTACCTTGTAAACTATCTGTTGGTAACTGACATAAACGAGCATCCACTCTCCAAAATTGTTTTTCTAATTCAATTAATGCTGTTCCCGCTTGGGAATTTCTGGCTGGTTCTCCATGTTGTTTAATCCAATTTTTAAACCTATACCAAAGTTTTCTATTTTGCTGGGCTATTCCTGAATAACTTTGAATTAATTTGAGATGTTTTGCTGAGATTGGAACTTGAGTAAAAAATGTATATGCTTGTGCATATATTTCTTCTCCAATATTCCCTAGTTTCCCCACAATTCCTTTTTTTAATTTTTCTATTATGGCTTCTGATTGTTGATTTTGGTAAGGTGCAACAATTTGTAATGCTTGATGAAATTGAGCTATTTGTTCAGGTGTTAATTTAGTCAGAACATAAGATTGTTCTTCGGTTTTTTTTGATGATGTATTGACGGAGTTTTGAGAAGATGAAGTGCTAGATAAACCCGTATTTACGGAAGAGTTATCAACAGTTGAACCTTCTGGTAATTCATCTGTCATTATTTCAATGGCTTCTATGATATTTGCTGGTGAGATATTATCTTCAATGATAGATATAAATCCTGGAAAATATCTATCCATCATTGTTACATTTGTATAAACCAAATTTTTGATTGCAGAAAAAGTGAGTATATCTTCAGCAACATCAATACTGGTTTTATAGCGGATTTCTCCTCGTTCAAAATCTAATTCAAAATTGCCAATTATCATCCCGGAATTAGCTCTAGTGATAAATTCGGCTATGGCTAATCGTTGGTTTTCTGGTACTAAATTTGGATAGACTGAATAAAAGACAAATTGTTGTTGTTGAACTCTTACTAAAGCATAACAGTTCCATGCTCCATTTTTCCCGGAAAATGCTGTTTGTAAAATTGATTCTCCTGGAATTTTGGTGTATGGCCATTCATCAACTGTGAAAAAGTTAACTAAATTTTCAAATATATTTTGATGGGTTTTGATTTTCTCTACACTGATATCAGATAATTTTTTAAAGGTATGAACTATTGTGGAAATTGCTTGTTTTAATTGCTCAATATTTATAGTAGATTCATGAATATCAATCCACTCTTCTAAGCCTTGAGTAACTTCAGATATTGTTTGAGTTCTCGATTGATGATCCATTGATCTAAAATTAGCTTCACCCCAATCTTGAAAAAAGTTGTATATAGACTGATTAAGTGCTATTGTATCAAAATTTTCAACTGTGTTCAAATAATGCCAAAAAGTCCGATAACCTGTATAATTTTCTGAGCTTTCTTGTGTTACTTGTACAGCTAACCAGTTGTTATTATGAAATAAAAAGTGATTATTTCCAGTTTGATTTAATGTTAGCAAATTATCGGGTAATGTATGAAGATCGGAGGTAAGTTGTGATAATAAATCAGATTTGAAAATAGCTGTAATCTCAATATTGGTATTGTCGTCAAAATTCCCATTTGTCAAAGAACCGCATAACTCTGATTGGAGATTAAATGATCTTTGAGTCAGAATATGTTGGTAAAGTTGGGGTTGAACTTGGAAGGTCAGACGAAGATCAATAAATGTATTTTTATCTGTAGAGATGCTTAGAGTGAGAGCATAAACTGTAATATAACTCTGGGATGTGTCTTGAAAAGTTAGTTCGCGATTTATTTGATAGAAATTAGTATGATTTGTCATATTTGATACCTCTTAATAAAATTCAACCCAGGAATAAGTTTTAGTTTAAAAGAATTTTTGTCTGTTGTAATTATATCTATAGTCTTAAGTATTTTTAATTTTAATCTTCTTAACATTTTTATATGATTACAGCAGGGAACAGGGAACACTTCGACTGCGCTCAGTGCGGAGCAGGGTTGAAAGTCTCTTTGTATAAGAGTTTGTTCCAAAAATTTGTACCTCATTTACCTGAAACGGTCTGTATATAGTTATTATATAAAGTTATACTGGTTCATGATACAGTCAAAATTAATCATTTACTAACTAAAACCAAAAGTAATAGCTGTATTTGAATATAATTATTTGTAAACAATCTTAGGTATGTGTAGGGTGAAAATTTCTAAATCAAAATTCAGCAATAAAATATAAGTTTGTAAAATAGAGAACTTACGCACAGGATAGAAAAATCTGGGGAAAGAGATTGCTTTACTCCTGTCGTAACAAAAAAAATGCATTAATTTCGAGTGAATCATAAAATATACTAAAACCATTAGTTTCTGATTTATTATAGTATATTAATTTACTTTATCCTAAGTAGAGATTTGCGGAAATCTTAATTTAATTTTAAACTATTGATGTAATTTATGATATTAGCTTCATTGTATAATTCAAAGATTATCCTTGTTTTTAGCTACCCTAATCACCGTTGTCAAATTTATCTTGCTTCAAGTGATATCCAAAAAGTAAATTTTGTTTAAATTTTAACTAAAACATAAACTGTATAAGATATTCTACACAGAATGTTTTAATTTTATCAGAGGTTTAAAATGCTTCTAAATCAAGATTGGGGATTGGTATATTTGCTTGCTCAATCAGAACAAGGTGGTTCTGCTGGCCTTAGTATTGCCAATTTACTTTTTTCACTTTTCGGTTATATTTTCGGCTCTTACTGTATGCAGAAAATTTTTGATAAGGTAGGAGAAGAAAATTCTTGGTTTGCTTGGATTCCTATCCTCAACGTTTGGATTATGTACAAAGCAGGTGATAAATCTCCTTGGTGGATAATTGGATTTATCATTCCATTTGTTAATATTGTGGCCGCAGTTATCTACATCATGGCATTTGTTAATGTGATTAAGAAGATAAATAAAAATCCTTGGTTGCTGCTATTGTTGATTATTCCTATTGTTAACTTCGTGGTTTTATACAACTTTGCTTTCAGTTAATTAATAGGATTTTTCAGGATCGGGAATTAAAAATTTGCAGTCCAATTCACATTTTTTGCAACCATAAATTTTTAATTCCTTTTCATTTTTTCTACCCTAAATAAGTTTTAACAAACTCAATTACTTCTGATAGTCCAGATTTGGTTTTGAGATTGGTAAATACAAAAGGTTTATGACCGCGCATTTTTTTGGCATCACGTTCCATTACTTCCAAATCAGCCCCTACATAGGGTGCGAGGTCAGTTTTATTAATTACTAATAAGTCAGATTTGGTGATACCTGGCCCACCTTTACGGGGGATTTTATCACCAGCAGCTACATCAATAACATATATTGTTAAGTCTACTAATTCGGGGCTAAAGGTAGCGGCTAAATTATCACCACCACTTTCTAAAAAGACAATATCTAAATTTGTGAATTTGGTTTCTAATTGTTCGATTGCGGCTAAATTCATGGAAGCATCCTCACGGATAGCGGTATGGGGACAGCCTCCAGTTTCTACTCCTAAAATGCGATCGCTTGTTAATGCCTGAGAACGAACCAAAAACTGTGCATCTTCTTGAGTGTAGATATCATTTGTCACCACAGCTAAATGATAATTTTCACGCAGCGCTTTACACAAAGCATCAACTAACGCCGTTTTTCCAGAACCTACAGGCCCAGCAACTCCAACTCGAAAAGCAGTCATAAACAATTAAAAATTAACAGTTAAAAATTAACTTCTAAATAGTCTGGTGTATTGAATTTCATGCTGCATACTAGCCAGAGATAAACCCCAAGTCCAACCAGCAAGCTGATCATCTTCTAGGGTGAAAATTTCTGCTGTAGCAGTGATTAATAAAGGTTGTATCATTAGTAGTAATTCTTGTCCAGTGGTTTGGCCAAGGGGAATAAGTTTGATCCCGGCTGTGATTAAGTTACTAACCCAACTATGCAGATATGCGAGTAATGCAGATTGCTCTTTAATTTGCCAATGAGCAGCAGCAATACCAAAAGCCACCGCATAATTACAGGGATAACCCACAGCCTGAATTAATGAAGAAGTTTCTGGTTTTAGTTTGCCCAAAAGTTGAAGAAGCGATCGCCCCATTTGCCAACTAGCGCCCCGTAACTCCTCAGTATCCCGTGTTGCGGACAACCACTGATTCCAATCACGTAAAGATGCAATATTTTGGGTTGTAGCGGCAAGATGCGATCGCGCCATTACAGCCCCATCAATCCGAATCGCACCATAAAGCAACTCTCCCTCTATCCATTTTTGCAGATTTTTTTGATTAGTAATAGTTCCATTTTCCACCAAAGTTTCTAAACCCTCAGAATAGCTATAAGCACCAACAGGTAAAGCCGGACTAGCTAATTGTAAAATTGACAAAAAACTATAATCAGTGAGAGTGATAATGTTGTCCATAAGCCCCTAATTCCGGTTGAAAAGGTACAATTTCCTCCTGAATTTCTAACCCTAATTGTTCCAACATCCCCCGCAAAACCGCATCTGGAGACAAGCGCAAATAATTCTGGTTAATTTCCACAGGTACATGACGATTACCTAAATGATAAGCTGCCCGTAATAATAACCCCGTTTCTGCAAAAATAGTATAAACAGGCTCAGGTTTAGCAATGATTTTAATTAAATTACTATGAGTATCATCTGTCAAAATATCCCCATCTTGTAATACTGTACCTCTTGGCAAACGCAAAAACACCTCCTTTCCATCTTCAGCAGTAAAGCGATGACGGCTACGGGTGCGTTCTTCCGCAGTCAGTGAGAGGGAAAAAGTAATGATAGCATTTTTATCAGATGGTTTACGTTGTGTTAGCGTTAGCATAGTATCAAAAATTTGCAAATCCCTGGAAAAATTTTAGCCCCTATTTGTCCCTTTTCATCCTAAATTTAGCTAAAAGATGAATCAAGCTTAATTTTTAAACCGTTTTAACGGTTTTTAGCTTTAAGCCGGAAATTTATTTCACAGCTTTTTTCAAAACCATTAATTAGATAAAATTAACTCTATCAATAGAAATAAATAAACTCTATCTAAATAAAGATGTAAAAAACTAACTGGATATCTCACAATAGATAGTAAAAGCCTTGATATTGCTGCTACTTAGGTAAAAATTATGTGGGGAACATTTTTAATTGCACTGGCTACAGCATTAAGCTTGCTAATTGTTGATTTAATTGTTCCAGGTGTAGATATTGCTAATTTTCCCTCAGCTTTAATTGCAGCCTTAGTAATTGGTTTAATTAACAGTTCCATCAAACCAATTATTTCAACTTTGTCTCTACCATTGAATTTATTAACTCTAGGAGCATTTTCGCTAGTTGTTAACGGAATTTGCTTTTGGTTAGCAGCCGTTTTAGTTCCTGGGTTTAGAGTTTCAGGAATTATTGCCTTTTTAGTTGGGCCAATAGTTTTGTCTTTGGCTAATAGTTTTCTCAGTAAATATTTCGCTGAAAGAAGTGTGGAACTATCAACTAATACCAACGTAAAAACGGAATCATAACTGGGTTACTTTCAACATAATTACAGTTGATCAGATTTGAAACACAGGAATAATTGTAATGAAAATAATTCGTGTACTTATTGGTTTGTTCCTACCTCCTTTGGGAGTTTTTTTAACAGAAGGAATTGGTACAACTTTAGTGATTAACATTTTACTCACTCTGCTAGGTTGGCTTCCTGGTAGTGTCCATGCAGTTTGGGTAATTCTTAAACATGATGAAAGACTCAGCAGAGAAGGAAGAATTTACTAATTACAACTTTTTTAACTCCCTTACAAACTACTAAAAACTAAAATGTAGAGACGTTCCGTGGAACGTCTCTACACCATTGACAAATAAATCTTTTTTAATCAACTCACATTGATTTATCCTTACTTGGCTGTTGTTTCTTTCTCTTCCTTGTCTTTAAATAAATCAGACGTAGCTAAAACTAAATCTCTTAAAATTTGCTTAATTTGATATTCTTTTCTGGCTACTGCTGCACCCGCTTCACCTAATTTTGTTTCTAATTGTGAGCGTTTTTCTACTACCTGCGTAGCTACTTCTTCCGCTTGGGGACGCGCTCGATCATACCAGTTTTTTGCATCTTCCAAATAATCTTGTACCTCTTGAGAACGTCCGCTATAACGTGCTGCCAAATTAGCTTTAACAATAGCTAATTGTGACTGTAATTGTGCATAGCGTTTCTTTAATAAAGCCACTTCTTCGCTATTTTTAATCGCATTGATAGCCGATGCAATCGCCGTTTTCGTACTATCAGATTTATCTTGACCTGTTGCTTCTATTTCTGCTAAAATTCCATCAACATCTTCCTGGAGTTGTTCTTCTTGATTATCTAATCTTGCCTGTAATTGTTTGATTTCCGTTTGAGTTTTAGCTATAGCTTCATGTCTTTTACTATTAATCCCTTCTAGCGCACCTTCAATAGAAGCCGTTACTTCTTCTTTGATTGTACTTCCTTTTTCTTGCAAATTTTCCACCACTGCGGAAACAGCATCTTTAACTAAAGTTCTCAGTTCGCTAGAACCTTCTTTAAATTCCATCGCAACTTGAGAAACAGAATTTTTCACAATTTCCCGGATACGTTCACTTCTCAACTGTCCAGCAGCCTTGGCTTGTTGTAAATCTGTTTGAATTTTTTCTTTGATATTGTTAGTCATATTCTACTTAGTTAGTTTCATTAATGAGGATAAATTCTTGCATATCAGATTATATTTACATGATGGCAGATGTTTTTTTATTTTGTAACTGCCTCAAGATAGACAAATCAACAACAAAAAATTCAGCAAGTAAGTTATAGCAAGTATCTGTGGTAGGATATTTAAAGGAAAATATTGAAAATAATTGCTAATTTGTGAGATGATATGTATTTGGAGATGAAGATAAAGGAGTAAATTTGGTGAAAAAGTGGTTCATCTTAATTTTAGGAATACTTTTATTTACCATAAGTAATTTTAATTTAACCGCTAGTGCCTTAGATACCGTCAACGGGGCAAAAATTTTTAATGTGCATTGTGCGGGTTGTCATATCAACGGTGGTAACATCGTCAGACGAGGAAAAAATTTAAAAAAGAATGCACTCAAAAAATATGGTATGGATTCTTTAGAGGCTATTACAGCAATAGTCACTAATGGTAAAAGTAATATGTCAGCTTATAAAGACCGGTTGACTGAAGAAGAAATACAAAATGTGGCCGCTTATGTTTTGGAACAAGCAGAAAAAGGTTGGAAATAACAATTTACAATTAGGGGAAATTATGCTAAATCAAGAAAGTTATTTACAGTTTACACCAGACTTAAAAATTTGTCGAATTTTAAACGGAATGTGGCAAGTTTCCGGTGGACATGGTAGGATTAATCCGCAAGCTGCTATTCAATCAATGTTTCAATATGTAGATGCAGGTTTTACCACTTGGGATTTAGCAGATCATTATGGCCCAGCAGAAGATTTAATTGGAGAATTTCGCCGTCAACTAATTGCTAACAGAGGAGAGGAATCTGTAAATAGTATTCAAGCTTTTACAAAATGGGTTCCTCGTCCGGGAAAAATGACTAAAAGTATTGTGGAAGAAAATATTAATATTTCCCTCAAAAGAATGGATGTTCCTACATTAGATTTGATGCAGTTTCACTGGTGGGAATATCGAGATCACAATTATTTAGATGCCCTCAAATATATGGCAGAATTACAAACTGAGGGTAAAATTAAACATTTGGCTTTGACTAATTTTGATACGGAACATTTGCAAATTATTACCGAAGCAGGAATTAAAATTGTTTCTAATCAGGTGCAATTTTCTCTTGTTGACCGTCGTCCGCAGGTAAATATGATTAAGTTTTGTGAGCAACATAATATTAAACTATTTACTTATGGAACAGTTTGCGGTGGGTTGCTATCAGAAAAATATGTGAATCGGCGAGAACCAGGAAATTTTGAATTAAATACCGCCAGCTTGAGAAAATACAAAAATATGATTGATGCTTGGGGAGGTTGGGAATTATTTCAACAATTACTGGCTACTTTGAAAAAAATTGCTGATAAATATCAAGTGAGTATTGCTAATGTGGCGGTGCGTTATATTTTAGATCAGCCAACAGTGGGAGGTGTGATTGTTGGTGCAAGGCTTGGTGTTTCGGAACATATTGCAGATAATTCCCAAGTGTTTAATTTTTCTTTGGATAGTGAAGATATAAATGCAATTGATTTGATATCTAATCAAGCAAGAGATTTATATCAATTAATTGGTGATTGTGGTGATGAATATCGCCGTTAAAGGTTGATTTTTGATTGAAAATTAGCCCGCCCGTGCGGGTTTGAATTTTATAATTTAATCCAGTGAAAAATTATGGATTCCGTTTCTCAATCTAGCAAAACTATTCCTACAGGTTATTTACGGCGTGTCCATCATATTGCTTTAAATGTCCGTGATATGGAAGCTTCACGCTATTTTTACGGTCATATTTTGGGTTTACATGAGTTAACGGGTGATGAAGTTCCAGCGACTTTATTAGAATTAGTTAATGCGGGAAAAGTGGCTAATTTTGTTACTCCTGATGGGACGATTTTAGATTTATTTGGAGAACCGGATTTATTACCACCAAATCCAGATCCCGAACAGAAATTTACTAGGGCTTATCATTTGGCTTTTGATATTGAACCGCATTTATTTGATCAAGCAGTGGCGGTTATCAGGGATAATAAAATTAATATTGCACACGGGCCAGTTACCCGACCGACTGGTAGAGGTGTATACTTTTATGATCCTGATGGGTTCATGATTGAAATTCGCTGTGATCCTGCTTAAAAAACAAATTCATCTATTATGACTGACAAAACAACGCAATTATATCAAGTAATTGAACAAGCAATTACTAACCCCTCCATTCCCCATGAACCCTATAAACAATCATTAAAAAATTGGGCAATGTATTGTTTACGAGATAGAGGTTTTATTGTGGTTTATGCCCAAAATGCTGATTTTGCTATACAATTAAAAGGTGGTGAAAAAATATATTTTAAAGTATCAAATACAGACCATGAATTAGATGGGGCGATGAATTGGATAGTTTGGAATAGTACAACTAAAACCGCTAGTTTGGTTTTGAAAAAATAAATGTAAAAAAGAATAAAATTAATGCACAATTTCCCTTTTTTATATAGGGAAATGGCATTGCCATGTCCTGATTTTGTTGAGATAATTAATTGTGACTTCCTAAAATTGGTTTCTGCTTTTCAAAAACCATAAAATGCTGTTGAGGTAATATATTTTTTGTTTCTTTCCAAACTAAACCAACGGCTTGCATTTCTTTTTTGACTTGCTTTTGAGTCATTTTGTGCAAGCGTTTAATCATAATGAAAGGATTTTCTGCCCGATATTCTACTAATACCACTTTTCCGCCGGGTTTTAATGCTGTAACAATTCCCTGCATCACTTCTTGCGGATTGGCAAATTCATGATAAGCATCTACCATTAAAGCTAAGTCTACGCTATTTGGTGGTAAATTAGGATTAGTTAATGTGGCTAAAATTGGCTGAACATTAGTAATATTGTTTTCAGATTTTAGATATTTAATGATTTCTAACATTTCTGGTTGAATATCAACTGCTAATACTTTACCTTGGGGTAATAAAGGTGAGATTAAAAAGCTTAAATAACCTGTACCTGCGCCAATATCTGCAACTACATCATCAGATTGTAAGTTTAATAAACCCAAAATTTTACTAGGTGCTTCTTCGGCTTCTCGGCTTGGTCTTTCTAACCAAAATGCACCCCTGTGTCCCATAATTTGAGCAATTTCTCTTCCCATATAATATTTACCAATGCCATCCAAACTATGAATATTGCGATATTGGTAAACTGTAGATGGGGGAGAATCAAGGGCTAAACTGGGATGAGGGTTAATAAATATCAAACCCAGAATTAATAGAATGATGTAGATTAAATTATGATTGGGTCTAATAAGCGATCGCACCATTTGTCCTCAATTTTTTCTGTCACCATCGGAATAATGCTAAATTTAGCAGGAAACCCCGGTTTTACATCCACCCGCACACAAGAATAAGGTTTGCGACGATTTAAACCGTAACCACTCCGCCCCACATACAGCAGCGAATCAGCCACTTTACGGCTAGACCTAATCCCCACCTCTGCAAAATCTTCCATTAATTCCGTCCCTTCTGTGCGTTGGCGACGAGGACGACGACCACTGCCACCAGAAATAATATAATGAATGTGAGAGTCAGCATAACCCGTGTTTACAGTCCGCAAATGTTCCAAACAATGAGCGTGTCCACTAAAAACTATATCAACAATTGGGCGACCCTGCCTTAAATTACCCAAATTTGCCGATACTTGTTCCAAAACCCAGCGTAACCGATGACGCACTGCTAAAGTTTGGGCTTGATTCCATTTAGTTGCTTCTGTGACATAGGGGGGATGATGAAAAAATACTATTCTTCCCCGCACTTGTGGATTTTGCCAAGAAGCAATCAACCGATTTTTAAACCAGTCTAATTGTTCAAAATCAACATCATCAATGCTATGGTGTTCTAATTGTTTTTCAATATCCCGTTTAATTTCATTAATTTGGTCTAATTTACCTCCTAAATCAGCCAATAATTCCGCTTCTTCGGGATTATCTAGATTTAATTTTTCACATTCATCTAAAATTTGCAATTCCTCTTGGTCTAGTTCCTGACTACGCTTTTGTAATTCCCGACGGTAAACTTCTCCAGCTTTGGTTGTGGGTAGGGGTGAAGGTGTATTAAAAGTATTAGAATCAAGGGCAAAAAAATCTATTCCCCCATAATTAAAGGTGTAATAACGATTAGGTAAACGGGTGAATTTTCCCGGTTGATAATGCAAACATCGCCCAGTGTCAGTTTTCGCATTATAGTGTCGGTCTAAATATTTTTGTAATTCTTCTGGATTATTAATAGTGGCTAAATAATCTAAAAATGCTCTAGCATAAGCATCGCCTTGATTTGAACCATGCCAACCTATCTCTATATCTTTGTAACGAAACATTCGCCGCAGAGGTAAAGTAGGGCCTGTTAACAACCGATAAACAAAAGGCACATCATAATAATCATGATTACCCAAAACTGGTAAAATTGGTTTTTGGAAAATCATGCGATCGTAATTAATATTTTCAGGTTGATCACCACCAACCAAAAATTCTCGATAAGGTTCAATAAAATTACTGGGATAATATTCACGAGAACCAACTATATAAATTACATCGCCAGTATGTAAAATAAACCGACTGTCATGATTGTGTTTTAGCATCATTTCCGTAACTTGGCGCTGGGGATGGTGGCCAGAATGCGGTTTAGTACCACTATCACCAATCACCATAAACGAAAATTCAGGATTGTCCGTTTTGCCATCATCTAAGAATAAGCAGGTTTGGTCAATCCCTCGTTGCTGTATACTAGGGTGCATCCATCTTACCCGTTGTTTCATCTTTTGGATTTTGGCGGGAACAGATGGTTCAGAAATCAATTTCATAGCTGGGGTTAATGTAGCTAAGATTGGTCACTTGATCTTGGCGTGTTCACCCAGTGTAACGCATATTTTGCATTAAGCGGTTAAAAATTGCAGATTTGGAGTGCTGGCGCAAAGCACCCACCATAGGCGATGGCGAAACGCCCGCCGTAGCTGATGGCGAAACGCCCGCTTTATAGCGATGGCGAAACGCCCGCCGTAGGCGATCGCATCAATCCCACTCTATTACTAAAGTTATAGATTATTAACTGTAATTTGTTATTTATACTTATACCTAAAGTAAGATTTTCATTAAATTTGAAGGTTTTTATCAAAATATTGTCTAAATTTTTTATCATTATCTTGATAAAATTATAGCACACGTAGTCACTAAGAGACAAGCTTTTATCTCAAATTCATGAATACAAAGCAGTAAATTTTCCCAGTAGAACTACTAAAAACTTTGAAAAAAAACTTAGTTTGAGCAGCAAATAAAATTTATTTTCCAAATAAAAGCAAATCAACATCACAAGTGTGATACCGTATTCATAATTGCAGAAACTTCTCATAACCCAGACATGAGTTCTCTTAATCTTCAGAAAAATTGAAGATAATTGAATATTTTTAAATAAAGTAATGATTTTTACTCTCTAACTTGTGGTCTAGTCCGTAGAAAAGAAAATGAATGAATTTCTCATGTACTATAGCTTCTCCCCTGAAATCAAGAAAATGTATAAGCAAATTATTCAACCTTACACAAAGCATTTACTCTTACTTTTTTTACTAATTACTATTGATTTAACATTTTTAATTCCGTTTCAACACACTTGGCTAAAATATGCAGAATTTATTCTGGGAATATCGGTAGCCTTACTTATTGGGTGGTTAAGTTCTCGCATATTTGAGCAATTTTTTAACTATTATCTTTTAGAAAATGCCCTACAACGCAAAATCAACGGAGAACTATTAGTAGTAGCTAAACTCATTACTTCAGGATTAATTTTTGTTATCATTTTTTGTATTTTTGCCCAAACACATAATATAAATTTGTGGGGATTATTAACAAGCTTAGGTATTGTTGGTTTAGCTTTTGCTTTTGCGGCTCAACAAATCTTACAACAGTTATTTGGCGGAATTGTTATTTATATTGACAGACCTTTTGTAGTAGATGACTATATTGGTTTACCCGATGGAACATTTGGTAGAATTGAATCAATTGGCTTACGTTCTACCAAAATTCGTAATTCTGGCAAAGGAACTTTGACCATAGTTCCTAATAATGCTTTAATTGAATTAACCATTGAAAATTTCACAGGAGGTAGAAAAGTTGTCTCTCTGGTTTACTTAAATTTCTACCGAGAAATTACCGATAATGAAAAAGCTTTAATTCGGCAGATAGTATTAGAAAGCACCAAAGATTTATTTGGCATTGACTCGCGTAATACTGAAGTCAGTTTTAAACAGATAATTCAAGAACAGAAAGTTAACGTTACTCAAGCCCAAATTAGCTTCTTTATTTTAGGTGCTGGTGAAATAGGTATGGATATGCGTCATCAGTTGCTAGAAGTTGCTAAACAAAATATTACTTGGCAACTGCAAGAATATGGTATTGATTTTAATGTATCCGAACAACCAGTTAACGTTGATGCACCGATTACAATCTAGATAAATAATTGCAATGCAGGTATTAGTTAATTTACCAATATCCTTGACCCTGGATGAATCAACACGTGAATTTTTAACCTCTCTAGGCATAAATTTTGCTATCTTCTCTTTCTTTGTAGTTATGTCTTTGTTGGTGGGTAAATATACACCCAAACTGTTAAAAGTCATTGTCAAAAAAGTTTCCTCTCAATCAATTGCTAAAAATTATGAAGATTTAATTGATCCTTTAGAAAATCTCCTGAAAATTACAGGAACACTGATTTTATTTTCCTTTTGTTTAAACCTACTGCAACAATATACAGAGTTGTATAAGTTTTTAAGATTTTGTCTTGACTTATCACTGATTATTAGTTTTGCAGCTTTATCTTCTCGCTTATTCCGGCAAATTCTCCGCGTTTACGGAATTGATTTAATTAGGAAGGTAGGACTAGAAGTTGATGAATTATTACTGGTTTTTGAAACTATTGCTAATGTAGTAATTGGTTTTATTGCAGCTTTAGCATTTGCCCAAAGTCAGAATATCAATTTAATTGGTTTAATAGCTGGTTTAGGGATAGGAGGTATTGCGGTTGCTTTTGCTGCACAAAGCACTCTAGAACAAATTTTCGGTACAATCGTTTTATACTTAGATCGTCCATTTGTACCGGGGGAATATATCCGCGTAAACTTAAGTTCTCAAGGTGTATTATTTGCCCGTGTTGAAGCTGTTGGTTTACGTTCCACTAAGTTAAGAACTGCGGCTAAAAGCACTTTAGTTATTGTTCCTAATTCAATGATGGCAAAAGTAGATATTGAGAATATTACCAGGGGTAAAAAGGTCATGGTTTTACTGTATTTGGATTTTCCCCATGAGTTAGAAAAATCAGAACAAGCGTTATTAGAAAAGGTGGTGAATGAATGTACAAACTCTTTATTTGGGATTGACCCAGATAGCACAAAGATTAGTATTTTACCGCAAGAGAACCACGCTGGTGTGAGGGCTAGAGTTAGTTTCTTTATTCTCGGTTCTCATGAAAATTCTATTGATTTTCGCAAGCGTTTGTTACAGTTAGCCAATGAAACAATTACCAAAAAGCTAATTAAGTATGGGATTGAATTTACTATGCAAGAACCAACTCTTTATGTTGAGTCACCTATACCAATTTAAGAGTTTTTTGGGCAGGCAAGATACCCACCCCGCAAGATTATCTCCTGCCCCCTTCTACTAATTGAATCACTCCCCATTGTCCGTTAGTTAACCAGTTGGGATCTGATTTTGATACTGTATTCACAATTTCTGGGTCTAAACCTGCGGCTACTTCTGATTTGAGGGTGCGTAAAGCAACTATTGGGGCTGGTAAATAGCAAACAATATCAGCAAAATTCGTGGTATAGTCCCAGTGGCGATCGCCTAACAATCTCCTATAATTTGCATCCCCTTTAATAATCACCAAATTGGATTTTGCTAACTCAGCTTTGAGATGTGCGGGAATCTCCCAAAACGCTAACGGTGATGTCCAAAAATAATCTTCCGTTAACATCAACTGATGATTAGCTAAATAGTTGGTTAATCTTTGAGTAAATGCTTTAACGTGGGAATGACTACCATTATTTAAAAAGTCTTTGGTATCATACACATCTTTAATAGTAGCATCAGAGACAAAAGTCGGATGAGGTTTTAAATGTAAATAAACCTGATTGGCAATCCCACTACCCAAGAGAAAATCAACTAAACATAAATCACAAATTAACTCATACCCAGCATTATCCACAATAAAATCAATACGCTGACCGGAAGATTTAGTTAAAAGTTTACTGACGGCAAAAGCATCATCTACTAAAATATGTGCCAGTTGGCTTTGAATATCAAAATTACTTCGATTTTCGCTAAATGCTGACCATAAACTTAAATCAACTCGATTTCCCCATAAAGCAAAATATAATAAAGCAATTACAGATGATTTACTGACTTTACCTTCTTTTTGTGATTCTTCTAGCCATTCGTGAACTTGACTAACCAGAGAAATTATCGCATCAATCGCTGTTTCTAAACTTTGACTTTTTTGTAATGCAAAAGGATCAATTCCTTTTCCTGAACCCGGACGAAAATAATTAGTAATATTTAAAATGAGACGATAAAAATAAGTTTCCGCAAAAAACCAAGGCACATCAACCCAACGCTGATTTTGATACAGTTTTAGATATTCTTCCCAGTCCGTAAAATCCAGATTATGATCATTTTCTAATCTTTGTAAATATCCCCTTGGCAATTCCGAAGCTAATCTTTCCAACCTTTGATTAACTTCATCTGCAAATTGATTTTCTGTAATTACCTGTCTGGCAATTTTCGGCATCCGTTGTGTAACTGTAAACTCAGTAAAAGAACCAACCTCAGCACCCACCAGAGGAGACGGTAAGTTTAATTTAGGTATGAGGGATTTATTCACCAAAAACTCCTTTTTCCCGTTAAAATACCCCTATATTTTAACCTAAATCAATCTTTCAATTCTTTAACGAACATAACTAATTAATTATTCCTCACTTGCTTGTGTAAAATCCACCTGTTCATATAATTCACTTAAAGTAATTTCAAAATCAATTGTTTGCAGTTTTAAAATATCTGATTCTGCTTCTAATTCTGTGAGAATCCATTTACCATCATCAGTTTTTACATACTGCATCACATGATATTGATATTGATTAATTAAAATATATTCTTTAAATTCTGGTATTGAGCGATAGTAGAGAAATTTATCACCTTGGTCATAATTACTTGTTGATTTAGATAAAACTTCCGCTATTAACAAAGGATTCATTACAGTAGTTTTATTTGTACCTGTGTAAAGAGGTTCTCCTTGAATAACCATCACATCAGGGTAAGTGTACTGACGATAACGAGGTATCCACAAGCGGACATCACTCATACAAACATCATACTTTTTCTTTCTTAGAGCATAATGTAAGGCAGAAGCCAAAATCAGACAAATTTTATTATGATTTAATGTGCCGCCAGTCATTTGTACAATTTCTCCATCTCGATATTCACTTTTATACTCTGCTTTCTCTTCCAGTTCTAAATATTCTTCTGGTGTGTAGTGGCGTGTTGTGGTTTGCATAATAACAACAGTGAGTTAATTATTTTGATATTATTTATATGATAATATATAGGAATACTAAATGATTTGTGAAAAATAAGAGTATGTGTAGGGTGGACATTTTGGACAAACTCCTGAATAGAAGCGAAAAATTGCAGGAAATGCCCACCTACGTGTTTTTAAAAAATCAAACAGGAATCCTATATCACCTTTCAAAACTCAGATAAAAAACTACTCTAAACGTTTAAAAACATTCAGAATAATAACTGTTAAAATAGCGCCAATTAATCCCAGTTGCCAAAAACCACAACCACAGGCAATACCCAAAGCAGCTACAACCCAAATCGCTGCGGCAGAAGTCAAACCATGAACTTCTAATGATTGGGATTTTTGCGAAGATTCCCGTAATATTTCTCCTGCACCTAAAAACCCTACACCAGCAGCTATTCCTTGAATCACACGACTGAGACTATCACCATTAACTTGCATTCCACTAGCTTGAATAGCGATAATTGTAAATAGTGCTGAACCCAAACTGACTAATGCATGAGTTCGTAAACCAGCCGGTTTATGTCTCAGTTGACGTTCTAAACCAATTATTCCCCCAATTAGTAATGCAAAACTTAATCTAAAGGAGATATTTAACCAGTCATCGCTGGCAACATATAACAATCCTATTGGAGTTGTAATAGCTTGTGTAGCGTAACCATACTTATTGATGTAAGCAAGCAAGAGCCAATTTGTGTTAAAAAACATTATGTTAAGGATATTTTTTTGCTATGGCTACTTTAAGCAATATTATACTGAGAAGTGAAAAAAGTTACCATATTTTTTAATTATGTAATTCTCAGGTTAGGATCTAATTTGTCAAGGACAACAAATATATAAAGGTGGGTAAATTATGACTCAAGCCTTACCTAAAACTAAACCAGTCACTTTTGAAGAGTTTGTGCAATGGAAACCGGAAAACCAACGATATGAACTGCATGATGGAGTAATTATTGAAATGCCACAACCATCAGGAGATCATGAGGATATTACAAGTTTTCTGATTGAAAGAATCACTGCTGAGTATTTGCGTTTAAATTTGCCTTATCGAATACCTAAAACTGTGCTAGTTAAACCTCCTGGAAGAGAATCAGCTTACTCTCCAGATGTTTTGGTGTTAAATCGTCCTAATTTGGTGAATGAACCATTATGGAAAAAAGAATCAACGGTGACTCAAGGTGCATCAATTCCTTTAGTAATTGAAGTTGTTAGCACTAATTGGCGTGTTGATTATTTAACAAAGATGAAAGATTATGTTCGCGTAGCGTCTCCGATAGGAGAGGAGATGGGTATTTCTGAATATTGGATTGCGGATTATTTAGGGTTAGGTGGTAGCAGGTTTATTGGTAGTCCGAAACAACCGACTATTTTGATTCACGAATTGATAGATGGAGAATATCAAGTGAATCAGTTTAGAAGTAATGAACGAATCATTTCACCAACTTTCCCAGAATTGTCTTTAACTGTTGATCAAATCTTTCAGGCTGGTGACTGATGAAATAGTGAACTTTTACACACAGGTAACACTGGTGCGGTGATGAGTATTTTGATCAGAAAAATTTTAATTAAATAAATTTTTCATACCCCGACTAAAATCGGGGTTAATTTTTTCTCAAGCAATTTGTATAGATAAAGCCTATTACCTTTTTAAAAATTTCCGCCGCATTTTTACCGCAAAAGAATTAACTTCGGGAATTTTCATCATTTAGGATTCATATATAGATTATTATAAGAAATTCTCTGTAATTTTTAAGCGATTATTTTCAGGACAAAATCTTGCATTGACTCTGTGATTTTGTTGAAGAGTGGAAATTTCATAATAAGTTGTCTTACCTTCTGTTGCTGAAGCTATAGAATCAGCAATTTGAGTCATACAAGGATCAAATTTATAAGGTGCGCTGATTTTTTGCCATTTTGTTTGCAATTCAATTTGTTTAATTAATTCCTGAGATTGTTGAGGAGTAAATTCTAATAAAATTCTATTATCACCTTCACCATTAAAAAAGATTAAGGATTTAAGGTAAATAATTTTTGTATCTTGAGAAATTTTTAAGCTAGTTAACTTATTAACCTTATCAGGTAAATCTGTCTTAATTGAATTTTCTTCTAGTAATTCACTCAGAGATTTACCACCGAATATCTTAGGCATGGCTATTAAGTTAAAGCCAACAAAACCAAAGATAATCAGGAAAGACCACAAGATAATTTTTGTAGTTTTTGGAAAAAATTTATTTTTGGACATGGTTTGATAAATTACCTTTTTAAAAACTTCTGCCGCATTTTTACCACAAAAGAATTAACTTCGGGAATTTTCATCATTGCAGCAATAACCGCAAATACAATCAATCCTACTAAACCAGAAATAGATAACTCAATTAGGAGAATCAATAAACCTTGACTACCTAAGATTTGTTGACAACCTATCAGGGTAAAATAACTAACTACTCCAGCTACGACACTACCAGCAGTTAAACCCAGAATTGGTAAACTCCATTCTTTCCAAGGTAAACCGTTAATTTTGCGGTCTAGTAGCCATAATAACATTAATGTAGAACTACAATTTACGCCGACAGTCGCTAAAACTAAACCAGGTGCGCCAAATTTCTGGACTAATAGCCAATCTAATACAGCATTCAGAAAAATATTAAAAGTGCTAATTTTAAAAGGTGTTTGTCCATCACCTAAAGCGTAAAAAACTCTTACTAATACATCCCGCCCTAAATAAACAAACATCCCGATTCCGTAGGAAATTAACAAGGAGGAAACTAACTGAGTTGCTTCTTGTTTAAATGCTCCCCGTTGATAAACTATTTGTACGATGGGAGTAGATAAAGCTATCATTAATGCACCTAATGGTAACATGGTGACGGCTGTGAGTAAAATTCCTTGACGGATTCTTAATTTTAATTCTGGCCAGTTGTCTGGTTCGGAAAGTTTGGCAAATATGGGTAATAATGGCAATAAAATAATATTAGAAATAATCCCTAATGGGGTTTGTACTAATAAATTTGCATAGTTAAAACCTGCGGCTGCACCAGGAATGGGACTGGCAAAATATAAATCGGTGGCGACATTTATCGGCATCATTCCTGAAGAAATGGTTGCCGGGGTCATAATTTTAATTACTTCTTGAACGCCAGGAGATTTAAAATCAAATCTGAGGCGTAATGAGCCTAAACCTAACCGCCATTGTACAATTAATTGCACTATCCATTGTAAAATTGCTCCGGCTAATGTTCCCCAAGCTAACACCATGCCACCAATAAAAGCAAATTCTGGTTTAATGATGTTTGAACCATATTGCAAAGCTAAAATAGCAATTCCTAAAATTACGGTGATACTAGATAATAGGGGACTAATGGAAAGTAACCAATATTGATTTGCGGCGTTAAGTGTACCGAAACCGATGCCAATTAAGCCGGAAAATAAGGCCATCGGTGCCATAATTTGTAGTTGTTGAATGGCGATCGCTCTCGTCGTATCTTTCAACCCATAACCAACCGCATCAATCAACGGTTCTGCTAAAAATACCTGTGCTACTGTCACCACTAATAACAACCCACCCACTAAGGTTGTTACCGTTTCTACCAATGGTGCAGCTTCTTCTTTTTTCCGCTTTGCTAAGACGCTAATAATGGCACTGTGTAAAGGACCATTCACCCCACCCAACAAAATCAACAAAAAGCCGGGAATAATATAAGCATAACTATAAGCTGTTGCAGCCGCACCAACCCCAAAAGCTGCGGCGATCGCTTGTTGTCTAATTAAACCAAATACTTTACTGATCAGCGTGGCTGCGGCCACAATTCCCGCAATACCCGCAAAAGAACGAGAAGGTTTGTTTGTTTCTTGTGTCACGAATAATACCCAAAGCCTCTGACAGAGGGAATGTTTAGAAATATTTAACTGCAAATCTTAACATTGATCAGGCAACTTGGAAAAAATTATTTGCAGAAGGGAACTCTTAACAGGGAACAGTGAACAGGTTTAAAGTTCCTCTAAATATAAGGCTCTATTATTAAAGTTTGTAATTCATTTATCTATAGATTTGCTGTAATGTTACAATATATTATTAATGAAAATTTGCGGGGTTTTTATGACCTCAAACCAATTTCCTTTAGATATCCAAACCCTAAGTACAGGACAAAAATTGTAGAGAGAGAAGAAATTCACTATGATTCAAGTCTAAATCAGTAACAATAGAACGAAGATGATCTAACCCATAACGAAAAACGCTTTTTTCTTTTCGACCATGCTTTTTAATTTTGATGG
>DATGXB010000012.1:0-22589 GCA_035299225.1 Nostocaceae cyanobacterium
GCCTCCTGCCCCCTGCCTCCTGCCTCCTGCCCCCTGCCTCCTGCCTCCTGCCTCCTGCCCCCTGCCTCCTGCCCCCTGCTGTAAGTTTGGAAATGAGAACACAGATAGAGAAATTCCCGTCTAGAATTGGGGGTTAGGGGAATTTTGGCGAGTCTCCCCCAGACTTTTTGCCATTAACCCTTAAATTGTCATGAAATTTACTGTTTTTTTGGGATGCTCAGGGTGATTGACGTATTTTCAATGCTAAATTTTCCATTCTTTACATGAATCTTTTCCATCGTTCATTATTCTTGTGTAATTTACTTGCGGCTTTAGGGTTATTAACTATATTCGCACAACCCCAAAGTGTCAATGCTGCTCAACCTGCTTGTCCAGTTCCAGCTTTATCTCGTATTCAACGCCACAGAGTAAACAGGGGTGAGACTTTAGAAAGTATAGCCCGGCGTTATAATCTTTCACCAAGCACCATTGTCAGCCTCAATCCTGTCGCTAGTAGAGGTGTTGTGGCTGAAGGTAATATTCTACAAATTCCCCCATTTGATGGATTTGTGGTTCCAGTACCAAGCGGTCAAACTTGGCGACAAGTAGCAGCTAGATATAAAGTGCGTCCAGATACATTATTTGAAGTAAATGGTTGCCAAGAAAACGCCAAACTGCTGTTTATACCGGGAACTATTCAACAACAAGGTAGAATTTTGACTGAATCTCCTAGTCCTACTAACCAATCTACCTCTATATCTGGTTATCCTTTAGCAAATCCCGCAACCGTAGGTTTAGGTTTTGGTTGGCAACTTAACCCCATAACTAATGAAATTTTCTTTCATAGCGGTATAGATTTATTAGCACCAACTGGAACACCTGTAGAAGCGATCGCACCAGGTATAGTTGTTTTTGCTAAAGAACAAGGTAGCTATGGCAAAGTAGTGATCATTAACCATGTCGGTGGAATGCAAAGCCGCTATGCTCAACTTGATAGCATTCAAGTAACCCTTGGTCAAAAAATTAACCAAGGTGTTGTTATTGGCACAATCGGCACAAGCGGACAACCCACCACCAGACAACCTCATTTACATTTTGAAATCCGTTCTCAAGAAGCCCTTGGTTGGACAGCCAAGAACCCAAAGGATTATTTAGCAAGGTAGGTAGGGGGGAAGCGGCAAGGAAGTAGAGGAGCAGAGAGGAAAATAAGAATAAATGTAATTTCTAAGAGTCTAATTTTTTCTATTCCTCCCCTCTGCCCCGCACCCCGCACTCTAGCTCGAAGATGTCCGTTGTACAAAACTAGTGGATCTTCTATCAGATGATGGTTCAATAAATTCATAGCTTTGCTTGGGTACTGGATAACCTGCTTCACCAAAAGTTTTGCTTATGGCTTTATTTGTGGCAAAATAAACTTGCCAGTAATGTTCATGATGACAATAAGGACGCACTGCTAATACTGTTCCTGCCAAATTGAAATCTAATATTTCTACATCTGGTGCAGGATTATTTAAAACATGAGGAATTTGACTTATTCTCTCTTTTAATCTCCTAATTGCATCCTCATGATCAACCGCATGATGAAGTTGTGCTTTTAAATCAACGCGACGATAAGGATTGGCAGAAAAATTCTGGATATTGTCTGCAAATATTTTATTATTACCAACAATTGTCTTTACGTTATCAGATGTGTTGATAGTTGTGGTGAATAGTCCAACTTCTTCTACTATTCCGGTAACACCTGCTGCTTGAATAGTGTCACCAACTATAAATGGACGAAAAATAATCAAAAATGCACCAGCTGCAAAGTTAGCTAAAAGTCCACTCCATGCTGCACCAATAGCTATACCAACAGCCGCTAGTAGTGCAGCGAAAGAAGTAGTTTCTATACCAAAAAAACCAAGAATTGCTACAACTAAAACAATTTTCAGTAATACCGCAACTATATTCACAATATAGTTAATTAATGTTGGCTCAATGTGTTTACTGCGGAAAGCGCGCCGCAGTAGCTTTAAGCTAAAATCAATTAACCATTGACCAACAATCCAAAGGGCGATTGCGCCTAGAACTCTCAATCCAAACTGTGTCAAAAGAGTAAGAGCAACTTGACTAATTGTAGTTATATTCATCAGTTTTTCTCTATTTATTATGATTTTTTAAAAACAGTAAATTCAACAAAAATATTTACAACAGGGAATCGGTAACGCAGAATGGGGAACAGGGTTGAAACTCTTTTAGCATAAGGCTTTATTATTAACATTTTTACTTCATTTACCCGAAATGTGCTGTATTTAGTGCTGAAATAATAGTGAGAATAATTTTAGCAACTCACCTCTTTCTTAAGACAGGTTTTATTTACCTTCGCGCCTATAAAATATTACTCACTTGATAGAAGGAAAAACGGTGTTGCATAATTGCGGGATGATTTTTGAATGTAGAGACGTTCCTTGACGTTCAAACAAGGGTTTTGGATTTATGCAAAATCATTTTCATCCCTAACATCAGCAACGCCGGAAAAACTAATACAGCAGGGAACTGGGAACTCTTAACAGGGAACACTTCGACTGCGCTCAGTGCGGTGCAGGGTTGAAAGTCTCTTTGTATAAGAGTTTGTTCCAAATAATTCGCTGTTAAGTAGTCTTGCACTTCTCCACCGCAAAACTTTGTGCTATTCTGAGCCTGTAGAAATGCTTAAATGTTGAATAAGATTAATACTTCACTATTTAAAGTATTGTCCTGTACCAGTATTTAGCTCTGTCATCCTTTGATTTAGCAATGCCCAAATGCCCAAAAATTTAACATTTTGTCAACTTCATCATAGTGAGCAATTATGAGTAACTTTAGATACAATAAATTTCAAGTAAATGAAGTACAGATGTTAATAATAAAGTCTTATGCTAAAGGATTTTTAATCATGTTTACTGCGATGCACTGAGCTTGTCAAGGTGTTACATGATGTAAGTATTTAGCTATTTAATTAAGCTCCACCATCTACTATTATATTTTGGTTGCACAGCCCAAAATAATATATAAAATTGCGAAAGTTGCTGTTTAACAACGGGAATAGTCAAAAATGGGACGAATTTTTATTTCGGCGGCGCATGGTGGACGGGAGGCTGGCGGAACTGATCCCGGTGCGATCGCAGGTGGTACAACTGAAGCGAGAGAAATGATCCTCCTCCGTGACTTAATTGTATCTGAATTAAGGGCGCGAAATTTTGAAGTTTTAGCTGTTCCTGATGACCTCAGTGCGGCTCAAACCATTACCTGGATTAACTCCCGCGCTCGTGCTAAGGATGTAGCCGTAGAAATTCACTGTGATGCAGCAAGTAGTCCCACGGTAAGAGGCACTAGTATTTTTTACATTGCTAATAATGACCAACGCCGGAAAAATGCCGAAATTTTACTTACCAGTTTATTAACCCGTGTTCCCCAGTTACCTAATCGGGGTGTCAAGTCAGATACAGAAAGTGGTTTAGGACAATTAGCTTTTTGCCGTCAGACTAGCATTGCTGCTTTATATTTGCAAGTTGGTTTTTTAACCAGTCCAGAAGACCGGCTGTTATTGCAAACCCGCCGACGGGAGTTTGCTGTGGGGATTGCTGATGGCTTGGTGTCTTGGAGTAGAATTATTGATCCCAATCCGGGCACCCCTGTAGAAGCAGTTTATCCCGAAATTAATATTCAAATCAATGGTCAGAATTATCTAGAAAAAGGAGTATTAATTAATGGTAACGCCTATATTCCTGTAGATTTAGTCGATCGCCTGCGGGTGGATCTGACTAAAGTTCCAGAAGTTCGCCGTGTAACTTATCGTCGCGTTGTATATGTTAAAGCGGTAGAACTAAGAGATCATCATGTTTCTGTCAATTGGGATGGTGCTACTCGTACCGTAGTATTACGCTCAATTTTGTCGGTTTGTAATGGGCAAATTGACAATATCATGTCTAATGGCGCGACTTCTGAAGTCCAGTTACAAATATTTTTGCGAAATAATAATACTAATGCTCTAGTACAGTTTCCTGATTTACCTAAACTCTATCGAGATGAAGCTGCTATTGAGGGGGTAAATTATGATATTGCTTTCTGTCAAATGTGTCTAGAAACCGCATTTTTACGATTTGGTGATGATATTAGACCCCAACAAAATAACTTTGCCGGTTTAGGGACAGTGGGTGGTGGTGTGGATGCTGCAACCTTTGTTAGTGCGAGAATTGGTGTCAGGGCGCATATCCAACACCTCAAAGCCTATGCCAGTTTAGAACCGTTGGTACAGGAAGAAGTAGATCCCAGATTTCGCTTTGTGACACGGGGAATAGCCCCTACAGTTGATCAATTATCTGGTAGATGGTCAGCAGATTTAGATTATGGCACCAAGATTAAAGCCATGCTGAGACGACTTTATGAGTCTGCGGGGCTGTTGTAGGAGGGGTGCCTCTTCCCCTTCACCTACCCATTCTCCCTGATCCCTGTTTAAACTGGATTAAGTGTGAAATCAACGTGGTTTTATGACAATTCAGTCTACAGCCGGGATGCTCTTTCAAACCGCTTCTGCAAATCGCTATACTTGGGATGAAAATTTTCCTGGTTATTGTGCAGATGTGCAACTCAGACAGGGAAATGAAGTTTACTCTGGCCAGATTCTTGTTAATTCTGATTTCAGCGTAGAAGTGACGGGTGTAACTAATCAGCAAGTAGAAGAAGGCATTAATGTACAACTAGAGGAGATAGTTACACGTCGTCAGCGCACTGATATACAGAGGTTATACGGCCAGCATGAATTTACACTGGATGAGTCAGATGGAGAGGTGTCAGTTTTGATTAAAGGTGAATCTTTAGATGCTCAATATCAAATACGCGATCGCCAAATTTACCAGGAAAAACGGGTCATGGGTCGGATGGCGGTAATTATTGACACCTTAGAAACTTTGGACACTGGTGCTGGTTATATAGCCACTCGCTACGATGTGACCTTCTGTAATTCGCAAACCCAGGAAGTAGATACTGTACTAAGATTTACCGATAGTTATGAATTTTTCGGTAATTACTACATTCTCACCAAACAAGCGATCGCCGAATATGAAAACCCGGTGAATGATTCTGCTATATCTATGACAGAGTTCAGTTATTCCAATATCAAGTTACTAGAAACTGCCGCGATTCGATAAAAAAACTGGCAACAATTGGTTAGGATCGTTGTGGCACGGCAAGAAAATCAAATTTTGGGTATTTTGGGTACAGGGGAAAACCTTAACCTTCAAATCTCAATTAGCCATTTAGTTAACTTAACAGGTTCGGAACTATGGAATTAACAGTAGACAATGTAGAAACCGTATTAGATGAAATGCGCCCTTATCTTATCTCTGATGGCGGTAATGTGGAATTGGTAGAATTGGACGGTCCTATAGTGAGACTGCGTTTACAAGGCGCTTGCGGTTCTTGTCCCAGTTCCACCATGACTTTGAGAATGGGTATTGAACGCCGTTTAAAGGAAATGATTCCCGAAATTGGTGAAGTTGAACAGGTGCTTTAACAACAGGAAGAACAAGGTAAAAAGTGAGAAAATAGGTTTTTCTTAATTTTTTACTTTTGCTTGTGTTGCCTAAATTTCTATTAACCTGTCCTGTAGAGACATTCCACCGGAACGTCTCTACAAAGCTGTTAATTTTAGATGAATTATCCCCACCACTGTAAAAATAATTTTTTCTAATTTCAACTATAAACCTGCCACTTTGTGAGATTATATTTTCGTGATCGTGCAGTTTGGTAGTAATAAAAAGTCAGTGAAAAAAGATGCAAAAGCTAATAAAAAAGCTTTCTTTCCTCCTGCCTTTTGCCTCCTGCCCCGTTCGACTTCGCTCACGGAACGCCTGCCTCCTGCCTCTTTTGAATTTCTAATTTTTAATTTATGTCTCACCCGCTTTACGTTGCTTTTATTTGGCACCAACATCAACCCCTATATAAATCTCCTGGTGATGCTTCTGGGTTGTCTAGTCAACAGTATCGCTTACCTTGGGTTCGCTTACATGGAACAAAAGATTATTTGGATTTAGTGTTAATTTTGGAAAATTATCCCAAATTACACCAAACAGTTAATTTAGTTCCTTCCTTAATATTGCAGATAGAAGATTATATTGCGGGTACGGCTTTTGATCCCTATCTTACAGCTAGTTTGACTCCTGTAGATAAGTTAACGTCAGAACAAAAACAATTTATTGTAGAACATTTTTTTGATGCTAATCATCATACACTAATTGATCCTCATCCCCGTTATGCAGAGTTATATTATCAAAAGCAAGAAAAAGGGCAAGCTTGGTGTTTAGCTAATTGGCAATTATCAGATTATGGTGATTTATTAGCTTGGCATAATTTAGCTTGGATTGATCCGCTTTTTTGGGATGATCCAGAAATTGCTACTTGGTTAAAACAGGGGAAAGATTTTACTTTAAGCGATCGCCAGCGCATCTACTCTAAACAACGGGAAATCCTCAGCCGCATCATCCCCCAACACCGCAAGATGCAAGCTGCTGGACAGTTGGAGGTGACAACAACCCCCTACACTCACCCGATCTTACCTTTATTAGCTGATATCAACTGCGGGCGGGTGGCTGTGCCACAAATGACATTACCTCACCATCGGTTTCAGTGGGCTGAAGATATCCCCCGACATTTACACAAAGCCTGGGATTTATACAAAAACCGCTTTGGAATCGAACCCAGAGGTTTATGGCCGTCGGAACAATCCGTTAGCCCGGAAATATTACCGTATATTATCAAACAAGGCTTTAAATGGATTTGCTCAGATGAGGCGGTTTTGGGTTGGACACTCAGACACTTTTTCCACCGGGACGGGGCAGGGAATGTACAGCAACCAGATTTATTATACCGTCCTTATCGGTTGGAGACACCTGCGGGTGATTTAGCGATAGTTTTTCGTGACCATCGGTTATCAGATTTAATTGGGTTTACTTATGGGTCAATGCCAGCTAAACAAGCCGCTTCTGACCTGATTGGGCATTTACAGGCGATCGCTAGAATGCAAAGAGAAAATCCGGGTGAACAACCCTGGTTAGTTACTATTGCTTTGGACGGCGAAAATTGCTGGGAATTTTACCCCCAAGATGGCAAACTTTTCCTAGAAGGATTATATCAAAGTTTAAGTAATGAACCAAATATAAAATTAGTCACAGTCTCAGAATTTATTGAACAATTTCCTCCCACTGCAACCATTCCCGAAGGAAAATTGCATAGTGGTTCTTGGGTAGATGGTAGTTTTACTACTTGGATTGGAGACCCCGCTAAAAATCGCGCTTGGGATTACCTCACTCAAGCAAGACTTGTATTAGCAAATCACCCCGAAGCAACAGAAGAAAATAATCCTGCGGCTTGGGAAGCTTTATATGCTGCCGAAGGTTCAGATTGGTTTTGGTGGTTTGGAGAAGGACATTCATCAAATCATGATGCCATTTTTGATCAATTATTCCGTGAACATTTGTGCGGAATTTATAAAGCTTTAAATGAACCAATTCCCGCTTATTTAAAAGTGCCTGTAGAAGTACATGAAGCACGGGCAGATCATCGGCCAGAAAGTTTTATTCATCCCGTGATTGACGGTAAAGGAGATGAACAAGACTGGGACAAAGCAGGCAGAATTGAAGTAGGTGGTGCAAGAGGAACAATGCACAGTAGCAACCCTGTCCAGCGCATTTGGTATGGGGTAGACCATTTTAATTTCTATCTGCGAGTTGATTTTAGTCGGGGTGTAGAACCAGGAAAAGATTTAGCACGAGAATTAAATTTATTTTGGTTTTATCCTGACAAAACAATGTATAATAGTCCTATTCGGTTAGCAGACTTACCAGACATTGCCCCAGTTAATTATCAATATCACCATCATTTAGAAATTAACTTACTCACTCAATCAATTCATTTTCAAGAAGCAGGAGAAAACTATCAATGGCATCCCCGCACCAGTCGCGCTCAAGTTGCTATTAATAACTGTTTAGAATTAGCAGTACCTTGGGCAGATTTACGTGTTCCCCCGGATTATCCCGTGCGACTAATTGCGGTATTATCTAATCATGGACACTATTCTAGCTATCTGCCAGAAAATGCTTTGATTCCGATTGAAGTTCCTTAGTAGATTCTAGAGTTTAGATTTTGGATTTTGGATTAAACGATCTAAAATCCAAAACCAGAGTAATAAGCACTTATTTAAGTAAGTGGTGTGAAAACAAAATGTAGGAAATACAGCATAGTATGTGTAGAGTGGGCATTTTTGGATGAAATACTTAGTAAAAGCAGAAAATTCTAGGAAATGTCCACCTAATGTATTTTTCAAAAATCAAATCGAAATCCTATAGACTTTGATTGTATCACTATCTTCTTAGTTATATTCTAGGTACTTACTAACTGTTGTGAATCAATTTCCGAGTTTCTACTGGTAAATACAAAATAGCAACATTACTATTTCACTTACTTCTGAAGTTGATCAGGATAAACTTAATAAAATTAAATTTTTAACATTTTACTGGGAAAAAATAATATATAGCATAAAATAATAAAATTATAAGTAATGAGTAAGCAAAGATAATTTTCAAATTAACAATCTGGAATTTAAGATTCTTAAATCCAAAATCTAAAACCCTCCTGCACACTGCCCTTTAATGCTATGAATCCCTTCTCACCAAATGTTACTAACCTGCATGATGATGCTTTTGAACGCACTCAATTAGGACAAATGTGCGGTTCTAAATTAATATTTAGCGATCGCTATGAAATCTTACGGGTTTTGGGTAGGGGTGGTTTTGGTATCACTTTTTTAGCGAGAGACGTAGTTTTACCGGGAAACCCGCTTTGTGTAATTAAGCAACTTTATCCTAAAACGATCACCGCTAAAAGTTGGCAAAAAGCTTGCCAAAGGTTCGAGAAAGAAGCTAAAACACTAGCACAGTTAGGGGGACATTCTCAAATTCCCATGTTATTAGATTATTTTCAACAAAACGGGGAATTTTATTTAGTCCAAGAATATATACCGGGACATACTTTAGCCAGAGAAATTAGAAAAAACGGCCCAAAAAGTGAAGCAGAAGTTAGACAATTTTTAAAAGATATTTTACCAGTTTTACGCTATATACATCAAAATCATGTGATTCATCGGGATATTAAACCCCAGAATCTATTAAGATGTGCAGATGATAAACGTTTAGTTTTAATTGACTTTGGTGCAGTCAAAGAAAAATTAATAGATGTGAGTGGAAACTCATTAAATAGAAGTAAATCAACTAATTTTATTGGCACAGCAGGTTTTGCACCACCAGAACAATTATCTTTACGTCCAGTTTATGCTAGTGATATTTATGCTTTGGGTGTCACTTGTTTATATTTGTTAACAGGAAAAGGCCCTTTAAGTTTTAATTATCATCCCCAAACTGGTGATCTTAACTGGCAAAATGAAGTAAAAATTAGTCATCATTTTGCTGAAATTTTAGCTAAAATGATTAAATTGAATTTAGAGGAAAGATTTAAAACCGTTGGTCAGATTATGATGGCTTTTGGTTGGGATAATGACTTAGGAAATTTAAGTCAATGTTTAACCCAGCAGCCACCAAGTCTTAAAAATCAGACTGATCAATCACAATCTTCCGTTTATAAATCACCTAGTGCTAAAACAGCTATTGCTATTCGACAACTGCAATCTAGATTAAATCAGAGAACAAATAAACCCACTGACTTTTATCCTTTGTAAGTTGTAAATATCGGCGTTGCTGATTTTTGGGATGAAAACAATTTTGCATACATTCAAAACCCTTGTTTGAACGTCAAGGAACGTCTCTACACTCAAAAACATCCCGCACTTATGCAACACCTAAAATATCATAAACCAGAAAAATTGAGTTAAGGTGGAGTAAATTATTTTCCCCTGTGTTTACTGTGACTGTTCCTTGATATACAGAAAAATTTTCTAGCATGAATTAGCCAAAATTTCTCACTAGGTTAGGATATAATCTAAGAAATAATTTAGTTGATGACTCTCGTCACTAAATGTTTTTTTACCAACATGATCTTAATACAGCATATTTCAGGTAAATGAGAAACAAACTGAAACTGAAAACTCAGACAGAAAAAGGCTTTCCCTCCCGCTTCCTGCTGTAAGTCATTCCCCAATCCCTCACCAGGTTTATTTACCATATAAAATCTATACAAGAGTCAATCATTTCCGGGAAAATGCGGAACAAACTTAGCATAAATGTGATGAAAATAGTCATGAATTTTTACCCTTTAGACCATGATTTGCTGCTTAAATCCCGACTGTACAAATCCACAAAATCCTGATGGTAGAAAGTTTTGTCAAACTTGTCACACCCCCTTAGTATCACTGTTAAGAAATCGCTTTCGGGTCATCCGTGTACTTTCTGATGAAGGTGGGTTTGGTAGAACTTATCTAGCCGAAGATATAGATAAATTAAATGAACTTTGTGTTGTTAAACAACTAGCACCAAAATTTCAAGGTACTTGGTCGCAAAGAAAAGCAATGGAATTATTTGCGGATGAAGCAAAACGTTTGCAAGAGTTGGGAGAACATTCACAAATACCCACTTTAATTGCTTACTTTGAACAAGATAATTGTTGGTATTTGGTACAACAGTTTATTGATGGGAATAATCTGTTTAAAGAGTTGCAAATTAGAAAAGTTTATAAAGAAGGAGATATTCAATCAATTTTACTAGATTTATTACCTGTGTTAAAGTTTATTCATGACCAGGGAGTAATTCATCGAGATATTAAACCAGAAAATATCATTCGTCGCAAAGTTGACGGAAGATTAACTTTAATTGATTTTGGTTCTTCTAAATTATTAACCACTACAGTTAAAAAGAAGTCAGGAACATCCATTGGTTCTCATGGTTATTCACCAATTGAACAAATTAGAGATGGAAAAGCTTATCCAGCCAGTGATTTATTTAGTTTAGGTGCAACTTGTTTTCATTTATTAACAGGAATTTCTCCATTTCAACTATGGATGGAATATGGCTACGGTTGGGTTAATCAATGGCAGGATTATTTACATTATCCTATACATCAGGAATTAATTGAAATTATAGATAAGCTGTTACAAAAAGATATCAAGCAGCGTTATAAGTCAGCAGAGGAGGTAATTAAAGATTTACATAAGAAATATAATTTTATTTTGCCACCTGCTAATAATTTATCTACAAAATTCCGCAGAAATTCTCATAAAAAATATGCTGTTTGGCGAAATTTATTATTGATTTCTGGGGTATTATTATTTTTAGGATTAGGAGAAACAGGTTATAGACAATTTCGCAGATTACAAGCTAGTTTTGTATCTAATCTCAATCAAACAACCCCTGCAAAAGAAGCTATTTTAAACAAGACTTATCAGTTAGGTGGCAAGAATTTTTCTTTAATCAAAACTCTGGTTGAACACGAAGATATAATTGCTTCTGTGGGAGTTAATCCTGATGGTAAAATCATTGTGAGTAGTAGCGATCGCCTGATCAAATTATGGAATATGATTACAGGTGAAGAAATTGCTTATTTATCGGGACATTCCCAGAAATTAAATGTGATTGTTTTAAGTCCTGATGGGAAAACTTTGGTCAGTGGTGGTGATGATAAGAGAATCAAAGTTTGGGATTTAACTACTGGTAAAGTGATTCACCGTCTCACCGGACATACTGATGCAGTTCATGATTTAGCTATTAGTCCCGATGGCAAAACTTTAGTTAGCGGTAGTGATGATAAAACAATTAAAGTTTGGAATTTAACTACAGGAAAATTAATTCGTACTTTCCGAGGACATAGTTACTGGGTGCGTTCAGTGGCTATTAGTCCCGATGGGGTGACTTTAGCTAGTGGTAGTTTTGATAAAACTATTAAGTTATGGAATCTTAATCAACCAACCCCACTCCGCACCCTTGAACCTAATTCCCAAACGGTGACAGCTGTGGCTTTTAGTCCTGATGGTCAAATTTTAGCCAGTTCTAGCCGCGATCGCCAGATCAAAATTTGGAATGTTTCCACCGGTGAAAAACTCCGCACCTTTTCCGGGGAAAACCATAATGTGACAACTCTGGCTTTTAGTCCCAATGGTCAAATTTTAGCAGCAGCACGCGACAAATCAATCAAATTATGGAATGTCACCACAGGTCTAGAAGTCGCAACCCTCACCGGACATACTCAAACTATCACTTCCCTCGCTTTTAATGCAGATGGTACTATCTTAGTTAGCGGTGCGGAAGATAAAACTATCAAAATTTGGCGGGTTGGTACTTGACGATGGTAGGAAAGATGACTATAATGAGAGACATTCAAGAATTACTATTTCTTTGCCAAGAAGGTATTAAAAGCGGTAAAGGAAAGTATAAAAATATTGAGGAAATTAAACTAGAAGCACGTCGGCGTTTCTACAAGACTGCAAAACGGAAATAAGACAGTTATCGCATACTTGACTTTTCAAGAATTTTAGAAAATCTCATCTACCATTTTTCATCCTGTCAGGGAGATAAAAAAACTTTTTCTGGAATGTTAAGAAATGTAACAAGTGTCAAGCTAACAAGAAAAATCTAACGCAATATTCAGGTTTTTGGGTATCTTAAATGTATTTAAGCGAAATTTTGAACAGGGGTTTGGGCAGTAAGGTCTACAATTATTATTACAAATACCTCTGAAAATGTCAACTACAATCGAAAAATATTAGGAATAAAATTGAGAGTTTTTGTAATAAAATAAAAACTTCTAAATAATTAGTCAAAAAATTTGAACTGAACTTTAGCACTAAAGACATTAATACAAAGCTAATTTACGTTGAGCCCAGTTATTTATTTAGCATACTAAATTATTTATTTACCAAGGCTTGAGCAGGTTTAAAACTGGATACTGTATGAACTATCTGAGTATAATACTCTAGTAGTAAATCGGGATCAACAACTGGTAAGCCGTTAACTTCGTTTTGGAGATTGGTATTTTTAGAGACAATTAAAACTGGTTGTTCTTGATAAAAGATGATAGGAGGATGAAGACAATTTGGGTTGTAAGCGCTATAAACTCCGTTAGAACTTCCATACAAGCCAGATGAGTTACGAATACTAGCAGCACCGCAAACGCTACCGTAAATGCTGCGTGAGTTACTGATGGAATGGGGGTCGTATTTATCGCTAGTTAAAACACCTAAAAACTTTCCATCAACTGCCCATATTTGGGCTAATCCATTAATCGCACAAAGAAATTCAAATGACATGACTACAACCTAGTATGATTTCTTAGTTATATTTTCTAACACAATTTATATGTTTCCATCAGTAATAATCACAAACTTCACTATATTTACATTTCCAGCAGTTTAACGTAATTCTACTAGCAGAAATAACTAATGACTATTTACCGCACCTCTAACTAAGATAACTGTGCTTTCTACTCCTGATGCGATCGCTTCGGGAATGTTTCCTTGAATCGCTTGTTGTAATAAACCTTCACGGGAAGCACCTAAAACTACCACATCATAACCGGCGGTTTTGACTAAATTAATTACCCCTTCACTCACAGAATCAGCTTGTAAAGGTGTTGCTTCCACTACACTTTGTAAATTTCGATGTCGCATTAACTGGCGGATTGATTGTTCTAAAACTGTTAAATCTGGTTTGATTTCCGAAGGTTTAAAGACTTGGGTAAGATGGATTTCTGGTTCTTGTGCTAATGTAACTAAAGCAGGTAATAATTTAATTGCTACTCTGGCGTTGGGACCTCCAGCCATAGGAACTAACCAACGATTAAAGCAATGTTGAGAGTTTGTTGAAATTGGACTGTTAATTGTGGATGGTATGTTGTCTGTGCTCAGAGGTGGGTTAATCGGTAGATGAGAGGAGAATTTTGTTTTTTCACTCTGACCTAATTTGACTAAAACTACATCACAGGTAGCTTGACGAATGACTGTATCAACCACATTGCCAAATATCCTCCCTGGTGTAGATGTATTCCCCTTCCAACCCATTAGAATTAAATCAATATGTCTTTCATGAATAGTTTCTAAAACTGCTTGAGCAACATCATGAGCTACACGAATTTGTGTATGTAAAGGTATGTGCCATTTTCTCGCTAAAACTTCGGCGTGTCGGAGTAGACGACGACTTTTAACAGTTTTCACCGGGGTTTCCGATGGGGAACTATGGCGCGATACTAATATAATATGTACACATTCTATTTCATAGTGGCGATCGCGTGCAATGGCTGCGGCCATTTGTAATAATGTTTCGGCGGTTTCCGGGTTTGCGACGGTAACTAATAATCTACCTCTACCCACACTAGGCGATCGCGTCTGGTAAACTACATAAGATGGTTCTGTTCTGGAACTTGCTGTGGGATTTTTACCATTCAGATGATTAGCTTCTGCGCGAATAATATCTGCACGGGTAATAATTCCAATTAATTTTTGTCCATCTACCACCGGTAAACGGCTGATTTGATAACGGTCTAATAAATATAATACCTCACTCAAAGTATGTAAAGGTTTAACTGTCAGGGGTTGTGGTGTCATTATCTCCCGTAAAGAGATATAATGTGCAAGTTGTCGGTCGCGGATTTTCTGAATATCGGTTTGGGTAACTATTCCCACTAATTTATTTTTTTCCACTACCGGAAAACCCCGGTGATGGGAAGAGGAAAAAGCCTGAATTACTTCTTCTATGGTTATTTCAGCTTCTAAGGTTTCTACCCGTTCCTGCATCACATCTTGGGCTGTGACTTTACTTAATATACCCTCAATTGGTGCGTCTTTATTTAAAACAATGCCATTTAATTCCAACAGTTTATCATATAAAGACCCCGGAACAACTTTTTCCGCCACTAAATAAGAGGTGACAGACACAATCATTAACGGTAAAACCAAATTAAAATCTGTGGTCATCTCAAAAACTATCACTATCGCTGTCATGGGAACTTTAGAAACGGCGCTAAAAAAGCCACCCATCCCAGCTAAAGCATAAGTCGTGGGTGAACCTAACCCCAAAACATGGGACTCGCACACCCCCACCAAATGACCCAAACAAGAACCTAAAATTAAACTTGGTGCAAATAATCCCCCAGGAGCGCCTGAACCAAAAGCAATTAGGGTTAAAATAAATTGGGCAACAAATGCGATCGCTGCGATATAAATATTATTATCACTGCTAATCATATACTCCCTTAACCCTGTGTTATCACGGAAATAGTCGGGAAGTGCAGCCACAATTAACCCAGATACTAAGCCAGCTAAAGCAATTCTAATTGGTAAACTAACGTGTAAGTTGCGGTAACTCTTAATACTAAAAATTAAACCACGATTAAATAAAGCCCCCCATAAACCGGCTAAAATTCCTAACAGTAAAAATAACGGTATTTCCGGGAGAGAAAAACTACTGTGATACCGCATTAAAGCTAAATCTAATTGTAAAGTTCCTCCCCCCAACAACCGAGAAATCACCCCACCAATTAAAGAAGCAATAATCGCTGTTCCCAGTGTTAACCCGGATAAATCTTGTAATAATTCTTCAATAATAAATAAAACGCCGGCAATAGGAGCATTAAAAGCAGCAGCTAAACCCGCACCTGCACCAGCCGCAATCATTTGACGACGATGATCTGGGGAAGTAGGAACTAAACGACTCATTCCTGCTGCTAACCCCGCACCAACTTGTACGGTTGGCCCTTGTCTACCCAAGGTTAAACCACTGCCTAATACAATGATAGCGCTAATTAATTTAACGATCGCTTCTCGCCAAGATAAACGCATTTGTACATTAGCGAGATTAGCCTTCACTTGAGGAATACCACTACCTGCGGCTTCTGGCGCTAATCTTTGGACTAGATAGCCGGCTAAAAATCCTAAACTTGCACCAACTGCGGGTAAAGTAAACCAAGCAGGTAAAAACTGGGTGCTATGTACTCGCCAAGTTCCTAACCATCCACTCCCCTCTTTTAAGGCCACCGCAGATAAAGCAGCTACAATACCAATTATAGTGGCTTCGGCGATCGCTAAACCTTTCCTGGGTTGCCAAAAATTGCGAAAACTCATCACAATCAAAAATCAAGATGCACAACTGCATTATTAACAGTGTTTCTATTTTCCCAGATTTTTGCTGACTCGCTAATATTTTTTTAATGGATTAACTGTAACATTTGATTACTACCTTTTTGAAATGCCCAAGGAACAGTTTTTATTTCTACATTTATACCTTGGTTTTGCAGGTCAGTAATTAAATCATCAAGGAATGGATAAATTTTCGCATCATTCCCTTGGATGGGGTAAATTCTCACCTGTTGAGAACAGACACGATAAAATTCTAAAATAGTTTGTAAGTGAAAGTTATAATCTAGATTTTGGTGATAAGTAAAAAGAAAATGACCACTTAATACTAAATCAAAACTTTGGTCAGGAAAAGGTAAATTTGGTAATTTTACAGGCAGATAACGACCGGCAGATTTACCAATTAAATAATCTTCAGCAAAATATTTTAATGCTTCTTCTCTTTTAGCTTTTAAACCTTGAGGATTTCCATAATATTCCCAATTATATAAATGGCTCACAGGTGTGATTTTTTCGATTACGTGCTGCACATCTGTTTGACATTTATTAATTAAGGTTTCCGCATCAAAATTAAATAATAAATCCGCCGCTACAGCATCAATTCCCATTTTATATGCTTCTGCCACAAAAGCAGCCGCACCAGACGGACAATCTAAAATCTTGCTGTTTTGCCACTCTGATAAATCCAAATCAAAAAATTGGATATATTCAGCTAAAGTCCTGCCTAAAAAGGCGATTCTATCTAATTGTAAGCCTTCAGTAATCATTATTGTTTGAATCAGGATTTCCAGGATTTAAGGATTTACAGGATTAATTTAAAGATTATTTAGATTAACCCCTATTCCAATTTTAGATATTTGATTTTTTTAGTACAGCCCGTTTTAGGTAAATGAGGTACAAATTTTTGGAACAACCCCTTATACAAAAAGACTTTCAACCCTGTTCCCTCTTCCCTGTTCCCTGTTCCCTGCTGTATATACAAAAACACCAAAAAATAATCTTCTTTCTACACTCCTGCCCCTGCCTTAATTTTGCTTTCCAGTAGTTGATAATCCTTCAACGATTAAAGAAGGAGTATAACAAGCCCCATTCCAATCAGCATCACCCCCTAGTTTAACTAATTGTTTGAGGGCTGTGTAAACATTTCCAGCTACCATTGTGTCTTTAACTCGACCTACAACTTGGCCATTTTGGACTAAATAACCCAAGTCTACATTAATGGAAAAATCACCAGAAATGCCCTTAGAACCTCCTAACATTTGATCAACTATTAACCCGTGATCAAGATAACTAATTAATTCTGTGAGAGAACCAGAACCGGGTTGAATTAAGAAATTAAATAAATCAGGAGTAGGATAACTGCCCAAACCAGGACGAAAACCATTACCGGTGCTACCTGTTCCTAATTGTCGCCCAGTTGTGCGATCGCTATAAAAATTCCTTAAAATCCCATCTTCGATAAATGTTAGCCCTTGGGTGGGTTGACCTTCATCATCAAAAGGACAACTATAAGGCCCTGCTGTTGGGTCTTGGTATAAAGTAATAGTCGGTGCTACCACTGGTTTACCAATTCGATCAGCCCAAGGTGAAGACTTTTCTAAAATCCGTTTCCCATTTAAAGCAGCTTGGACAGTTCCCCAAAGCATATCAGCCGCTTTCGAGGTAAATAACACCGGGACTCTTCCCACCGGAGGAGAAACATTTTCTTTAGCCCAAGTTAAGCGCTGTAAAATCTGGCTGGCCAACTTCTCAGGATGTAGTTCATTGCGTTGGGTTTGGCCATCAGACACACTCAAGAAATCCTCACCCCGCACCCATTCGGCAGAAACGTAACAACTAAGTGTAGTGTCACTGTAATGACAATCTAAACCTTGAGTATTAACAATTCTAATGCTTTCCGTATCACATTCCCAATCACTATTACAAACCACATCAGGATAGACATCACGAATCAGGGCGATTACCTCCTTGCCCCATTCAATCAAAGTATTAACAGACACAATTACCCCTAAATTGGGATAAGAATGTTCAGATTGACTAACTAAATCTACTGGTTCAGGTTCATTTAGGGCACTTAAAGCCAGTGATTTTTCTACCATTGCCTGTGGATGAACAGCACCATAAGCCACCGCCAAACCCGGACAACCATTCCGCCATAAACGTAAAGCCGTACCCTCAGATTGACTAGTTTCTAGCTGTTTAAGACGATTAGCCTCAAAAAAAACTGGTCGAGAAAGCGATCGTGATTGATACACTTCCGCAGCTTCCGCACCAGCTTTCAAAGCAAGTTCTAGTAACTGTTCCGCCAGTGTATCTTGTGACAAATTTTCAAACCCCATGACTCCTCGAAATAATAGTGGATTTGGATTGTGAACCGTAGATAGACGCAGATCATTATCCCATCAGGATGTCGCTACGGTTGCAAATTTCAACCGCAAATGCACATGAATAAATAATCAAAGAATATCTATCTTTCTACAGGTAGATTTTCCTGATTATTTGCTTCTGGATTGGTCACGAGTAATATGCTTGGCCATTTCCCCTTATCAACACTTTAAGCCAAATTGACCTCTTGTAACAGCCAAAATCCAGCAAAACTTTCCGCTTGGGGGTCAGACTGCACACCAATAAAATGTACCCCTTTAGCTTGTTGCTTGGCTTCCTCAAAGCCTTTAGCCTCTGCTAACAACTGCGGGTTTCTCAGATTAGCCAAAATCCAGCTTTCTGTCGCCCCAGTTTCGAGAATTAGTCTATCCCCCTGTTGAGAATCAAGACGCAAATAAGCCAACTCTAACCCAGACATCCAACCAGCCAAAGGTAATGCACGAGTAGGAGAAAAAATCAATATCCCTGGTATACGAGTTTCTGGAGGCAACTGCACAAACTCCAACGGGAAAGCCTCACCAAAAGCGATTTCCCATTCTGGCATTTCCGCCAAATCACCAGCCGTTAAGCTAACAAACACCCATTGCTGACCCTCTAAAGCATCAGGTAAACGCTGAGGTAAAGGACTCTCTAACCTCACAGAAGGATTAGTCCCCCCTTGATAACCGGGTTCTTGGGGGTAAACTTCCGCCATGCGTTGTTGTATCCACTGGTTCAAGATTAAAGTCCGCCGACTGGGTAAAGCAGGCATACCCAAATCTTGGCAAGCTTTAGTAATCATGTTATTCATCTGGCGACGGAAAAAGCGGATTTTAATTGGTGCTTCTCCCGCTTTTTCTATCGCTTCCTGGATAGCCAACCGTAACCAGCCTGAGTTTACTTGATTGCTGGGACAATATTTAGCAAAGCGAAACAATGAATCTGTCTGAGTGCGGACATCTTGGGGACTCTCACACACCAGCATTTCCCAAACTTTTTTTTGATTTTCGTCCAAAATCGGACGAGAGTAAAAATCGAGTTCCCAAATACTGCCCATGTTTAGCCGTAAAATAGCAATTTGATAAGTTGTATCATTCTCAATCTACCAATCTACAACAGCATTCACCCCATCTTTAGCAAGAATCAGTTTTTGGTTTCCTAAAAATACCTCTCCCCTCAAATCATTCTCTACCCCCAGGTTTAAGCATTCTCCAGACAAAATACCTATATTAAAGTTCCAGGTGATTACACCTGAGTCAGTAAGTGAGGTTAAAATTATGTCAAATCTAATGTTTGTAGAATTATCCACAGAAGAACAACAACTTTTAGTGGGTGGAGACGGCCAAGAGTCCTCTCAACAATCTCAATCAGATTCTAAATCAGATTCTCAATCAAAGACTGAAATGGATCAGGAAAAAATATCCTTCCTTCCCCTCATTGTCCTAGTTCCCCTTCCTACTATTGACGTACCCATAAAGTAACCAAATAGTAGTTAGTTAACTACCAATTTTCAACATAATTTTTGTTTTTTGGTGCTTTCCACCCTTGGATTAGCACCTTTTTGTCAGGTGTCTGAAGGGGCGACAAAATAGGCTGAAAACCAGACGGTGTATAGGTTTGAGCAAAATGTGATATAAAAAAAATAGGTCTCAATTTGTGTACAAGACCTACGGAATGAAAATGATACAGGAATTTTACCATAATCATTTAAAAAGTCAACTGAGCCGCTCACAATATCAATTGTTAAAAATTCTCTTGATAGTGCTGCAATCAGTAAAAGAAGTAAATTTAGAAAGTTTAGCAAGTGCGTTACCAATACCCATAACATTTGAAAGTCGGCGCAAAAAATTACAAAGATTTTTCTCATTACCAAATTTCACTATCAGAAAAATTTGGCTGCCAATAATAACGGCTTGGTTAGAGATATTCCTTAAAGAAGGAGAAACACTATACTTGGTGATAGACAGAACAACGTGGGGCAAAATCAACTTATTAATGATCAGTGTAGTATGGGAGAAAAGAAGCATACCAATTTACCTGAAGGGGCGACAAAAGTAGCTACAACGTAGATAGAACAAGCCTCATAGCCCTTTGCCCCTGTTGATAATACCTACGCTTATTAGGACTCATTCTTATTAACTCTTCTACTAACTCTCTACAAATCTCCTGGAAATTAACCCAAGTATAGCCATATAATCCTATGTAAAAACTGCTGGGTCTTCTTGTATATCTCCCCGTTTCTTTAACTCTACCAATATATTTTTGTACTCCTTTACGTTTAATTTCTCTCCCTTGTATTGTCGCTAATAGGTAAGCCAGTGATATGAGTAATACTAAGGCAATAAATCTTTTACCAGATACTTTTGTTGATTCTAAATTATAACCTCCACTCTTGAAATCTCTGAACATTTCTTCTATATCAAAGCGTTTTTTATATGCCTCTATTGCCTGTTTGAAACCCTGTAAATCTGTGAGGATAAACCATCCTTCTTTCGGCACTTTCCCCTTAATTTTCTTTGACCACTTGCAGGCTAAATTATAGTGCCCAAATCCTTTGTTTTTCGTGACATTTACCCCTTCTATAAACAAGGACATTCCTGGCTCTAATCCTAAATTTTGTAAATCTGTAAACAACTCTGATTCTTTCTTGATGTAGTGACTTTTTTTGAGGCGTAAACAAAAGCTCAGACCATTACTGCGTAACCATTTCGCCAGTTTAGCTGAAAAAAATTCTTGGTCAGCCAACAGACACACTTTATATTTCTTGAACAGTCCTAATACTTTTGATAAAGCTTTTGTTTGTTCATTGTAATTACTATTTCCCTTTTTCTTCAATAATTTAAAGTAAATTGGTATGCTCCTGTTCTCCCATACTACACTGATCATTAATAAGTTGATCTTTCCCCAAGTTGTTCTGTCTATCAACAAGTATAGTGTTTCTCCTTCTTTAAAAAATATCTCTAACCAAGCCGTTATTATTGGCAGCCAAATTTTTCTGATAGTGAAATTTGGTAATGAGAAAAATCTTTGTAATTTTTTGCGCCGACTTTCAAAATAGACCTATCTTTAAAAGAAATTTTATGAAAAAATAGACGGATGAGAGAAAAATGAGAGTATTAAGAATGACAAGTCCCTTAAAAAGAATAGAATCACACCCAGAGGAATCAAAGCGATTAATTGGAATTAAATATGAAGATTTTATCATATTAGTAGGATTGGCAGAAAAAAGGCATAGAGAAAAACAAGCAGAAATAGAAAAAAGAAAGGTTAGGTTAATTGCTGCTGGAGGAGGACGTAAAGGAGAAATGACACCAAAAGAAGCGGTGTGTTTATGCTTGGTATACCTGAGACAGAAGCCAACATTTGAAATTCTGGGATTATTGTTTGATGTGTTCAGAACAAAAGCAAATAATACATTTAATTATTGGGTAGAAATTCTGAGAGAAATTTTGCCAGCATCCCAAGTGGAAGAGGTAAAAGATGATGATAAAAAATATCAAGAGTTATGTGAAAAACTCTGTGAATATGAATTAATAGTAGATAGTGTAGAGCAAGCCATAGAAAGACCTGGAGACTATGAAGAGCAGAAAAAGTATTATTCGGGTAAGAAGAAAATGCACACAATAAAAAATCAATTTATAGTATTACCAGGAGGTAAAGATATAGTTGATATTTGTGTGGGACAATTTGGGAAGACCAGCGATATTACATTATTTAGAAATAATCGGAAAAATCTGGATGCTAAACAAAAATTCTTAGGAGATAAAGCTTATATAGGAGAAGAAAAGATTACTACACCTAACAAGAAGCCCAAAAAAGCCGAACTTTCATCGGCTCAAAAAGAAGAGAATAAGAAATTATCTTCTAGAAGAATTTTTGTTGAACATCTCATTTGTAGGGTGAAAACTTTTCGAGTTGCTAGTGACAGATTTCGTCTAGCTCGACATCGTTATAATCAGGTGATAAAGACGGTATGTGGATTAGTTAGGTTGCATCTAATTAAAAGATTTAATAATACTCTGCGCCAAAGAATTTCTCGTCTAGTTAGAAGTGCTTTATCTTTTTCTAAAAAGCTAGAAAATCACATTGGAGCTATTTGGTATTTTATTCATCATTATAATTCCTGTATTGCTGCCTAGATTTTTCATCACTACATCTTGAT
>DATGXB010000013.1:0-3639 GCA_035299225.1 Nostocaceae cyanobacterium
GCGGAATCAAGATATCTTTGACTATTTTTGGGAATGTTGGTAGAATCATGTTTATTTTTAAAATTTCGATATTTAGCCCAAAGTATACTATATTTTGGGCTATTTTTCTAGTATGTTTCTTAACATTCAACACTTCTGCATTCAGACATCACCAGAATAATTCTAAATTTAAGATTTTGGATTCAATCATAAATTGAAAATTGAATGGATATGATATCTGAATGCTGAGAGGTTGAATATAGGATTCCTGTTTGATCTTTGAAAAAGACTGAGGTGGGCATTTCCGAGAATTTTCAGATTTGATTCAGTGTTTTACCGAAAAATGCCCACCCTACACATACTGAATGCTGAGAGGTTGAATATAATCAGTTTAGGTTTCTATGACTTTGGTTTTGATGCCGACTATCTCATTGTTGTATTTTCCTAGAATATAAACATCAATGCTAATCGTTCCTACACGATAAACTTTGACTTCATTGAGATCAGATTTTAGTATATCTACTAATTTCTGAAATTTTTTCACGTCTTTTCGTTGTTGCTGATCATGCCATTCTTGCTCAACTGCAACATTACGAAAAAAATAATCTACGTCAGTGATTTCTATTGGTGTTGTTGGAGAATGTCCCATTAATTCTAACACTTTTTGAGGTGTTAAATTTTCTTGAGCCGCACCCTCTAAGGAAACGACTGTAAAAGGATATTCTGATTCACTAATCATTAACAAACCTGCACTGGCTTGTGTCAATTTTTGAGTGATTTTTTTTGTATTCTTAGTTTCTGCTTGCTTTGCGTTGGTTATAAATGTTTGGTCATTTGTAATTTTCTTATTTTGAGATAGCCTAAAATAGCTATTGCTTGGTTTATGAATAAATGAAAAAAATGTACTCGCATCAGCAGAGGATGTACTTAAACCCATGAAAAGCAATATTGCAGAGGAGATAGAAACTAAAAATTTTTTATCCATTTGACAAAGTGAAGTTAACTAAATTTTCTCGGTTAGAAGTGGTTTATTATCAGAGCAATATATGACAATAACCCAGGCAACCACAGTCATGTAAATTATTTGTTGGTTGTTTCGTTGTAATTTACAGTGTTTTCTAGAACTATTATTCATTTTCGAGATAATAATGTAAGATACGCTATTAGCTTTATAATTGATTTACTAGGCAAGTTACATGACAAGAAAATAGAAATTCTCATAATATATCTGGGATTATTATTTGATTTTTTTAAATATAAATAGGGTAGGAATTTTTGAGTCTAATTTACTTTTATTGAAAATTTGACAGAGAAATCTTACCCTATATATAGCTTAATCAAAAATCAAAGTTAAAGTTGCCAAGTTTTAATAGATTTGTCACCACTACCGCTAATTAAGGTTTTGCCATCTTTGCTGATAGCTAAACCGTAAATTCCACCAGCATGACCTTCCAAAGTACGGACTAATTTACCTGTTTTGACATCCCAAATACTGATTTTGTGGGACAAACCACCAGTAACAAAATTCTGACTATTGGGACTAATCACAACAGTATCAACAACACCACCACCGACAGAGAAATTATGAATTAGTTTTCGGGTTTTGAGATTCCAGACTTTGACGTTTTTAGCATCAGTTTGGGGTAATGATTCATAGCTATCATCAAAACCACCATTAATTAATGTTTGTCCGTCGGGACTAATGGCCAAAGATACGACAGCTGATGCTCTTGCTGTTGGTAATATAGGGGAAATGGGTTTGGGTGGTGTTAAAGTGGTTATTAGTTTTCTGTTGCTAAGATTCCAAAGTTTAATTGTGCCATCTATACCACCTGTATATAAGGTTTTACTATCAGGACTGAATATTACAGAACGTGCTTCGGCTTTTAATGTGTGTTGTAATTTGCCGGTTTTGATGTTCCATAATCTAACTGTTTTATCCATGCTGGCACTAGCAATGGTTTGTCCATCTTTGCTAAGATTGATGGAAGTTACTGCGGCTGAATGTCCGTTAAGTGTACGGATTAATTGCCCAGTTTGAATGTTCCACAGTTTAATTGTGTTTTCTCTAATGCTGCTGCTGACAAGGATTTGATTATCGGGACTAATAGCAAGAGAGGAGATTGTTTCTTTGTGTTCTGTGAGGGTGCGGAGTAGTTTTCCTGTGTTGAAGTTCCACAGCTTGATAGTTTTGTCATCGCTACCACTGGCTATAATTTGATTATTGAGACTGATAGCGATCGCTCGAATTGGTGCTGTATGTCCTGATAAGGTCAGATTAGCTCGGTTAACTTGTGTAGTAATAGGAATAGTGGCTGTTACATAATTAACGTTGTTATTACTGAGAATAATCGCAGCTGTTAAGGCTAGTGCTGTAAAAATTGTTGATAATTTAGATGTTGGTGATGTTGAGTGCATTCGGGTTTAACCAAGAAGTTAAGTATAAATAGATGATGAAATAAATCGAGATTGAACTGGGTAAGCTAAGAATAGCAGCTACCCAATAGGCTATTTTTCAGCCTTAATAGATTAGTTTATGCAACCGGAACAATATCAACGAGTCTTGGGTTACTTCCTCGAAGAAGCACAAGACCATCTAAATACTATTCACCAGAGTTTGTTAAATTTGCTCACGCTGACTGATAATAGGGAGGAGTTAAGCTAATCGGCATTTAAGTTGCATGAAGGTAGAGCTAAAGCCCTTACTACAAGGGAATCATTCTGAAAAAATCAATGACAATTAGCTTAAATACTATTTTTCGTGCTACCTTTTGTTTGAAAAGTGGTGCAAATATGTTAGGATTTAGTAGTATTAATAGTATAAGTTCTAACTTAGAAAAATATTCAAAATCTCTCTTTTATATTCAAGCTGACCAAGCATTGCAAAAATTATTTTTAGATGTTTATCAAATTTTAAATAACCTATTTCTACAGATTGAGACTGAGGAAGGTTTGACAGAAACCAAAATATCAAAAATTACTCGCAATAGTGATGATTTATTTACTTTACTTAATTCTCATTTACTGTTTTTAAAATTTCAGTTTGATTACCAAGATAAATTATTAGCAGAATTAAACTTGATTGGCAACCAAATCATACCATTAAAATTAATTTTAGTAGACTCCCAACTACTAATTTGTAAAACTTATACTGAATACTTTGCAGATTTGCCGAATGTAGAAATTGCCAATACTGATTTTCAGGCGTTACCTTTTTTTGATGCCATTGTCACTGCGGCTACTTCAGGTTGGCTCAAACCACCTTTGAACAAGGCTTTTTTACCAGGCAACCTCAACATTCCTGACTGCATTAGTTCTAATTCTATGCGATGAACAATGCGACAAATAGTTGAGTCTGATACTCCCCAACTTGTGCAATATGAAAATAAGTTCGATCCTCTCGCCAATATTCTAGCGTAACTAAAACTTGTTCCTCAATCATAAGTAGAGGTTTTGCTCCACTTTGGCTCTTTTTGTTAATAGCTTGAAATTCTTTTAGAGTTTTAACCATTTTTTTTAAAGTCTTTCTTCTCACTCCAAAGCGGCGTTTAAATGCTCTTGGTTTTAGTTGTTGGATATATCTATATTTCATTTTTTCATCACCTCAGATTCTGATAATAACAGAATTTGATTTTATCTTTTTTTGGTGATGTTTTTTCT
>DATGXB010000014.1:0-35392 GCA_035299225.1 Nostocaceae cyanobacterium
TTGCTCAGAAAGAAAGTTGAAGCTTTGTGTGTCCATGTTGCCGCTAAAATCACTAGTCATACTCTGCGTATATTTCTGCGCCAGCGTTTTGGGATTGATGTGCTGACTTTTGAACAACATCCAGTAGGCTAATTCACATAAGCCGTCTATTAATAAGCATAATCATTTACATCGTCAAGATTTAGATAAACAAATTAACATAGTTGCTTTTCCCGGATTAGGATTTGGCAACAGTGAATTAACTATTTTAGAAGCAGCTAAACAGATGTCTCTAGCATACAAAAACTTTCTGAGTTTTTCTACATAGCAAGAGGCTAAATAGTATCAGCATAAATAAGCCAAGATAATATGATAAATTAATGACTTTTTATACAAAAGTTAATCTAATACCTCAATAAAGTAATTTTTTCTAAAGTTCTGCAATTACTACCAAGACAATTTTAAATAACTGGTTTAATCTGGAACTATACAACATAGTAGTGGTTGGGTTAATTAAAAAAAACACAACTACTAATGCAACAATTTTATAATATTTTGTTACTTCTATGTCTCCAAAACACACAAAAATTAAATTTCCTCTTTGGCAGTATTTAAACCAGCCATTATTTAGCCGTGATTCTCAATTTATATTGAATCCTCAACGTTTTGCTACTAGTTGGCGGATTCAACTTTTAGAGAGATGTTGGAGTAAAGAATGTGATGCTAAAGGACCACAACAATCTTGAGTGATTTGCTCATGCTTGAGCAGGCCTTATCTTGAAGATGGGGCTTTTTAGCGGCCTATAAATGCACATTGAGATTGACATACTCTCCGCACTTTTAGGGCGGAGATTCTGGGTTCAAACAACAGTTGCAGTTTTATACTGTCTTACACTATCTCGCCCAACAGACAATGCCCTACCTGTTTCCACTATTCTACCAAAAAGCCGTTCTCAAAGGACGGGGAACTTTAAACCCAATTTTTTGGTAAAACCTGTTAAGCTATAGCCGTTGATTGGCAAAGTATCCATCGGAGGGGGTATGCTGTCAACACGGATCAAAAGATATTGTTGACTTGGACTGGAGAGGTGTATGTCATTTGTCCCTTTACATATTCACAGTGATTACAGCCTGCTAGATGGCGCTAGTCAGCTACCTGATTTAGTAGATCGAGCGATCGCCTTGGGAATAGAAGCGATCGCCCTCACAGATCATGGTGTCATGTATGGGGCTATAGAATTAATAAAAACTTGCCGGGGAAAAATTAAGCCCATAATTGGCAATGAAATGTATATCATTAACGGTGATATTGAAAAGCAAGAACGTCGTCCCCGTTATCATCAAGTAGTTTTAGCTAAAAACACTCAAGGTTATAAAAATCTAGTTAAACTAACCACTATTTCTCATTTACAAGGTGTGCAAGGTAAAGGTATAATTTCCCGTCCTTGTATTAATAAAGATTTACTCAAACAATATAAAGAAGGTTTAATTGTTACCAGTGCTTGTTTAGGTGGAGAAATTCCCCAAGCTATTCTTAGTAATCGGCCAGATGCAGCCCGAAAAGTTGCTAAATGGTATAAAGAAGTATTTGGCGAAGATTTTTATTTAGAAATTCAAGATCATGGTTCTCAAGAAGACCGGATTGTAAATGTAGAAATAGTTAAAATTGCCAGAGAATTAGGAATTAAATTTATTGCGACTAACGACTCTCACTTTATTTCCTGTTATGACGTTGAAGCCCATGACGCGTTACTTTGTATTCAAACAAATACACTAATTAGTGAAGATAAACGGATGCGTTATAGTGGCACAGAATATCTCAAATCTGAGCAAGAAATGAAGCGGCTATTCCGTGACCATTTATCAGATGATGTGATTGAGGAAGCTATAGCAACCACTGTAGAAGTAGCAGATAAAGTCGAACCTTATAATATTTTAGATGAACCGCGTATTCCTACTCCTCCTATTCCTCCCGGTCACACGGCTGATACTTATGCGGAAGAAATAGCTTGGCAAGGTCTTCTAGAAAGATTCAATCGCAAATCTCGTCAAGAAATTGATCCAGTTTATCGGGAACGACTGGAATATGAATTAAAAATGATTCAACAGATGGGATTTTCCACTTACTTTTTAGTAGTGTGGGATTACATCAAATTTGCACGAGATCATAATATTCCTGTGGGACCAGGACGGGGTTCTGCGGCTGGATCTTTGGTCGCTTATGCCATGCGAATTACTAATATTGATCCTGTACATCATGGTTTATTATTTGAAAGATTCTTGAATCCTGAACGGAAATCAATGCCTGATATTGATACAGATTTTTGCATTGAAAAACGGGATGAAGTGATTGAATATGTAACAGAAAAATACGGTAAAGATAGAGTTGCTCAAATTATTACTTTTAACCGCTTAACTTCTAAAGCAGTATTAAAAGATGTGGCCAGGGTGTTAGATATTCCCTATCGGGAATCTGACCAAATGGCCAAATTAATTCCAGTAGTGCGGGGTAAACCTACTAAATTAAAGGTGATGATTTCTGATGAAACACCAGCACCAGAATTTAAGGAAAAATATGATAATGACCCCAATGTGAGACGTTGGATTGATATGGCCATGAGGATTGAGGGAACTAACAAAACTTATGGTGTCCATGCCGCAGGTGTAGTAATTTCCGCAGAACCATTAGATGAGATTGTGCCCCTACAACGTAACAATGAGGGGGCGGTAATTACTCAATATTTTATGGAAGATTTAGAATCATTAGGTCTATTAAAAATGGACTTCTTAGGTTTAAAAAACCTAACCATGATTCAAAAAACTATCAGTTTAATCCAGCAAAACCAATCAGTTACCCTAGATCCAGATGAAATCACCCATCAAGAAAGAAGGGCACAGCATATATTAGCTAAAGGTGATCATAAAGTCTTACCTAAAGAGGTAGATAAGACTTATAAATTATTAGAATCTGGGGAATTAGAAGGAATATTTCAGTTAGAATCATCTGGGATGAAGCAGATAGTAAAAGATTTGAAACCTTCTAATATTGAAGATATTTCTTCTATTTTAGCATTGTATCGTCCGGGTCCATTAGATGCGGGTCTGATTCCTAAGTTTATTAACCGCAAACATGGTAGAGAAGAAATTGAATATGAATCGCAGGTTTTAGAACCAATTTTAGATGAAACTTATGGCATTATGGTGTATCAAGAGCAAATTATGAAAATTGCTCAAGATATGGCTGGTTATTCTTTAGGACAAGCTGATTTGTTGCGTCGGGCTATGGGTAAAAAGAAAGTAGCGGAGATGCAGAAACAGCAAGAAAAGTTTATTGATGGGGCAACAAAAAATGGTGTAAAAACTCAAGTAGCTGAACAATTATTTGCGGATATGTTAAAGTTTGCTGAATATTGTTTGAGTTACGATACCAAGATTTTAACGGTTGAACATGGGTTTTTACCGATTGGGGAAATAGTAGAGAAAAAAATAGAATGTCATGTTTTTAGTATTGATAGTAATGGTAATGTTTACACTCAAATGATTGCCCAGTGGCACAATAGAGGACAGCAGGAAGTTTATGAATATGCTTTAGAAGATGGTTCAATTATTCGGGCAACAAAAGACCATAAATTTATGACGACTACGGGGGAAATGTTGCCTATTGATGAGATTTTTGAAAGAGGTTTAGATTTATTACAGGTGGAAGGTTTACCAAAATAATCATTTTAGATTTTAGATTTTAGATTGGGAATTTTAGATAAATAAATTCCTTCTTTCCTGTTCCCTGTTCCCTGTTCCCCATAAAAAGAGAGTGGGAGTAGGCATACCAAAAGCCTTTTCTCTCCCACTCTGCATTTGCTGCTGTAGCGTTCAGGAATATTTATCAACGTTGTCTTTGATAATGGGGGCTAATTTGTGCTTAAAGACAGCGTTTTCATACTGTTAATATTCCTGTGGCAGCAAATGCGAAAACTAAATTTGAATTATGAATTGTGAAACTCGTTTATTGATGCCTAATAAACACTGGGTAAATGACCATTAAAATGGGATGTGTTTGGTGTAGTTAACCCTGATAACAAAACCTTTGAAGTCGTTTATCTGAATCTTACTTTAACTGGGTTAATTAATTTTGAGTTGCCAGATTGGCATTTTTCTCAAGTTTTTATTGTCCTGGGATAATTGATAAATTAATTAGTTAGTCTGATAATTTTAGCATTTCAACTTAACTAGGTTGTTGCCATTTTGCCAAATGGAAATGCTGAATTGAATTTCGGGTTATTGAAAATAATTTTTAGAAATTTTTAATAATTTGCAAATTTAAAAATTTAGTTGTAGAGACATTTTGGCGCAATATCTCTACAAAATTGTCTGAATCAGGTGGTTATCGAGCGACTTGTACTGAGCGAAGTCGAAGTAAGTCGAGATGATGTCCAGGATTTAAGGATTTACAGGATGAAAACAGGAATTTCATCTTGGGTTGATTAAAAAATTCTTTAATTATTCATGTATTCTGTTTGTGAATATCGAGTCAATCTGCCAAAGCTTCTGGGTTGGTGTCTAGAGAGTCGTTTTCTTTAGTGGAGACTGAATCGGGTAAATTTTCAAGTTCTTGGGATGATTGGGACTCATTGACTGGTAATTTTTGTTTTTGATGCTGTGGGGTTTTTTGTGCTGGTTTGGAGGGTTTGATGAGACTGAAAATTACTAAGCAACCAGTGGTACAACAAAAAGCGATCGCTATTATCATCCATGTTGGTAGTAAATCGCTATTAGTTGTATCTTGTTTGAGGGTTAATGTGGTGTTATGTTTGACTTGTGGTGCATCATCAACATTAAGTAATTTATTCAAGCCATAAACAGCAACTCCCACAGATGTACAGAATAACCCAATCATGAAAAACCAGTAAAACATCGTTAACCAAATATTAGCTTGGTGCTTTCGACTAGTTTTTTCTGGTCTGGGTTGTTGTATTTGACTTGGCTTGTGCTTGACATTCTGATTTTTTTTCATGTTTTAGATTCAGATTTGCACCATCCAGTACCCAATTTTACTGGATCAGCCAAGTTTTACGTATCAGTAGCAACAGGAGGATAAAAGTAGTTTTTTTTTCAAAGATTAAGGTAAAAACAAGAATTTTTACAAAAAACGGGTAATATGTGCTACTTTTACTCTCCTAATTGCTAAATTTCTTTTGTGGAGTAAGGGAACAGGGAACAGGGAACAGGGAACAGGGAAATAAGTTGTGTAATTAATTCTGCCTAATTACTTAATTTTTGATTAACTATTTTGGTGTCTTTCCATTGCTAATTGGATGAGTTGGTCAACTAACTGCGCGAAAGCTACACCAGTATGAGCCCAAAGTTGGGGATACATACTTAAAGCAGTGAAACCAGGGAGGGTGTTAATCTCATTAATCAATATTTCTCCGGTAGCTTCCACATAGAAAAAATCTACTCTGGCTAAACCCGCCGCATCAACAGCTGCAAAAGCAGTTAATGACATTTCCTGAATTTGTTGAATGACGGTTTCTGGTAGTTGAGAGGGAATAATTAAATCAGCTTTACCTTGAGTGTATTTGGTTTCATAGTCGTAGAAATCGCTGGTGTAGGTAATTTCGCCAATTACAGAGGCTTTTGGTTGGTCGTTACCTAAAACTGCACATTCTACTTCTCTGGCCACCACACCGGCTTCAACAATGATTCTGCGGTCATAACTAGCGGCATTATCTAGAGCTGATTCTAACTCTTGACGCGATCGCACTTTGGCAATACCCACCGATGACCCCAGGTTAGCAGGTTTAACAAAGCAGGGATAGCCTAATGTGGCTTCAATTTCATCACACAATTTGGGGAACACACAAGGATTAGACCAAATCTCACTTCTGGTTATGGTCTTATACTTAACTTGGGGTAAACCAGCTTGAGCAAAGGCTGTTTTCATGGCGATTTTATCCATCCCCACAGCTGAACCTAGCACCCCAGAACCCACAAACGGAACTTGCATTAAAGTTAGCAACCCTTGAATAGTCCCGTCTTCCCCATTGGGCCCGTGCAGAATGGGAAACCACAGTTCGACCTCTGCTGCTTGGGCTGGAAATTGCCACAGAGGAGGGTTAGCAGTTAAATTTTGGATAGGTTGGCCAGAAGCTAAAACTTGCTGTGCTACTTCTCCAGCTTGCCAAAAACCATCTTTTTGGATGTAGAAAGGGAGAATTTCGTACTTATGGGCATTTTCTCCTGAATTGAGCGCCTGAGCGATCGCACCCGCCGAAATAATCGAAACTTCATGTTCACCTGACCGACCACCAAATAATAAACCCACCCGCAGTTTACTCATCTCCAGTACCTCTAAACCTCTAAAGCAGATAGAGTATCATAACCTGTCAATGACACTGCAATTTTTTTTGACCAAAAAAAAAGAGAGGCTAAAAATAAACTGCCTCTCAGTCAGATGCGCTTGTAAATTTGAACTGTTACCGAGTTAAAACCGGGAAAACTTCACACTAATGTAAAACAACCAGAAAAGCGGCTATCAGAACGCCTGTGTAGAGAACTTTTCTGCTGTTCTACAATTTTGCACAGATATGATTAGCCTATCTATTTTTAAGTAGGGTTAATCATTAACCTCTACAACAATTACTATATTTGTTTCCACCACAGGAAACAACCAAAGTTAAGGAACTTAAGACCGAAGTTAAGCAAATAAAAACCGAAGTTAAGAACAAACCTAATTTTCACCTACATACATCATTCTGTTTGCCGTCAACATAATACTAAATTTAGTGTTTACAGTTCAACGACTTGATAAATTACAACTTCATAAAAACACAATACATAGTATATACATTCATCTATGTTTATTTGTCAAATCTCCTTTCCTAACCTTCACAATGTATTTGTAAGTATTGGTACAAAATTAAATTCCTATATGGATGGAGGGAACAGGGAACACTTCGACTGCGCTCAGTGCGGTGCAGGGAAAGAATTTGTGTAATTTATTCTGCTTGATCACTTATTACTAAATTGGCATAATATCATTTTTTTAGGCGTTGCATAATTGCGGGATGATTTTTGAATGTAGAGACGTTCCACGGAACGTCTCTACAAGGGTTTTAAATGTATGCAAAATTGTTTTCATTCCAAAAATCAGCAACGCCAAAAATCTTTTTTTTGAGTCTACTGCAAATGGAATTCCTAATGGCGAATGCATAACATAATTCATACTTTATCATCAGCAACACCCAGTTTAAATATTCATTTGCTGCCTTTGATATAAAGACCAATACAACCCTTTTTGTTGTAATAAATCTGTGTGCGTTCCCCTTTCGGCAATGACACCCTGTTCTAAAACTAAAATTAAATCTGCTCTTTTTAAAGGTGCAAAACGGTGAGCAATTAAAAATACGGTGCGGTTAGCAGAAACTTTTTGCAGATTTTGTAAAACTTGCTGTTCCGTTTCACTATCTAAAGCACTGGTAGCTTCATCTAAAATCAAAATCGGAGAGGAAGAAAGAAACAATCTAGCTAAAGCTATTCTTTGTCTTTGTCCACCTGATAAAGCTGTCCCTCTTTCTCCCACATTTGTTTCATAGCCATAAGGTAATTGACTCACAAAATCATGAGCTACAGCTAATCTGGCGGCTTCTACTACTTGTTCGGCGGTAATATCTGGGTTTCCTAAAGTGATATTTTCCAAGATAGAACCATTAAATAAAAAGTCCTCTTGCAGAACTACACTAATTTGTTGTCTTAATGATGATAAATCTGCACTTTTGATATCAAAACCATCAATTAAAATTCTCCCGGATTCAATTTGGTAAAGGCGTTGCAAAAGTTTAGATAATGTGCTTTTACCAGAACCACTCCTGCCCACAATGCCTACAAATTGCCCTGGTTCAACATTAAAGGTAATACCTTTTAATACTGGTTCAGTGTTGGGACGATACCGGAAAAAGACTTGCTCAAAATTGACTTGTCCTTTTAATGGTGGTAAAACTAAACCTGTGCCTTGTTCTGCTTCTGGTGCAGCATTTAAAATATCGCCAATCCGGTCTACAGATAATAATACCTGTTGTAAATTTTGCCACAATTGGACTAATCTTAATAGTGGCCCTGTGACTCGACCTGATAACATTTGAAAGGCGACTAATTGACCAACTGTAAATTGATGATCAATTACTAATCTTGCCCCAAACCAGAGAATTAATAAGGTTGAAAAGTTGGTGAGAAAGTCACCGATATTACTACTAATGTTAGATGTGGTAGAAGCTTTAAAACTGGTACGAATAAACCGAGCAAATAAACCTTCCCAACGTTCTCTAATCACTGGTTCGGCGGTGTGGGCTTTGAGAGAATGAATACCTGTAACTGTTTCTACTAAAAATGATTGACTATCAGCATTACGGTTAAAGGTTTCGTTCAGCCAATTTCTGAGAATTGGGGTGGCAATTAATGTTAAAGTGGCAAATAAAGGTAAAACTGCCAAAGCGACAAAAGTCAGAGGAATGCTGTAATAAAACATTAAAGCCAAATACACTACAGCAAACACACTATCAAGAATGACTGTTAAAGCTGTACCTGTTAAAAATTGGCGAATTTGTTCTAATTCTTGCACCCGTGCCACTGTATCCCCTACCCGTCGTGATTCAAAATAAGCTAGGGGTAAGCGCATCAAATGGCGGAAAAGTTGGGCTGATAAACTTAAATCTAAACGTCTGGCGGTGTGGGTGAAAATAAATAGCCGCAGTATACCCAATATAGCTTCAAAGATGGCGACAAAAAAGAGAGCGATCGCCATTACGTCTAATGTGGGTAAACTCTCCTGCACCATCACTTTATCAATGATCACTTGGGTAATCAGTGGTGTTGTTAACCCCAACATTTGCAAGGTAAAGGAGGCTAATAACACTTCTCCCAATAAACCCCGATATTTCCAAACCGCAGGAATAAACCAAGATAGGTTAAATTTCTCTTGTTTAGAAAGTAGTTCAGCTTGCCACAGTAAGCCATTCCAACCAGTTTCTAGGACTGATTTGGGTAAGTATTCCCCAGTATAATCGGGATTTAAGGGGTTAGCGATAATTAGGCGATCGCCCTTCACACCATAAGCTACAATCCAAATAGGCTTACTGTCACCTTGCCACAACAATAAAGCTGGAAACGACAATTGTTTTAATTCTTCCCAACTTACTTGTAACCGCCGCAAAATAAACCCTAATTTTTCCGCCGCAGCTACTACATTTCTTGGCTTTTCCCCCCGTATTTGACGTTGTACCCATTCCAACTGCACAGGATGTTCTAAATATTGTGCCACCATTGTTAAACAAGCCGCAGCAGTATTACTACTAGCCACAAAGGGATAATTAAAATTAGCTGCTGGTGGTGAACTGGAAGCAGTAGTATCAGGAATTTCTTTAATAACTGGAGAAGCAACCGCAAAATTTTCTGGCGGTTCAGAAACAGTTTGATTTAACCAAAATTCCTCAATTTGAGGATGAGAAAAATCAGCCCAAATTGTTGCATCCCAACAAATTACCACTACTTCTTTACTAGCCGCAACCGCTTTACATTCAGCATAGAATTTTTGGCAATCTCCAAACCAATTTCCTGCTTCTAGAGTGGCTAAAGGTTTACTTTCTCCCTCTTCTCGTAAGCGCACTTTACCAGAAACAATTAAAAATTGATAACCATTTGTATCCTGTGACCAAATTTTCTCACCTAGTTTATATTGCTGAATTTGTGACTGTTTCTTTAATTGGGTTTGTTGCTCAGGAGTTAGCCAGCAAAGCGGCATTTCATGCCAAGGAATAGCGGCTAAAGCATTAATTTGTAATTGATTATCCAGATGTTTTAACTCACTTGTAATTTTACTGTCAGCTTTTGAATTTTCTCTGCTAACCATTTTTCAAACAACTCATTTTGTAGTGTCTGCTTTAGTTGAGTATCTTCTAAAGACGCTGGCAGAAAATGTTCTAATCGAAACAAACCATAACGTCCTTCTAATTCCAATGGCCCGATTAATTGACCAGGTTTTGCTGCATCTATAGCCGCCCTTAATGTATCTGGTAAACTCCCCCGACTAATAGGGCCCATCATGCCGTTAAATACTCGCTCATCGGCTAAAGAATACTCTTTTGCTAATTGTTCAAAATTACTTCCTTCTTCAATTTGTGTTTGTAGTTCTTCTGCTAATTCGCGGTTATCAATTACTATTCGAGATAGCACAACTCGATCTAAATAAATCTTCCTTTCAATAAAATATTCTGATAGTTTTCCTTCGGTCAATAAGGTTTTGAGCTTTTCTAATTTAAAGCTATAATTTACTGCTGCATGAAAACTAGCATAATCATTACCGTTACTTTTTAACCACTCTTGAAACTTTTGTGGGTCTGTAAGTTGATTTCTCAAGCGAAAATCAATAATTGCTTGTTCTGTAACTGCTGGGCTAATTTCCAAATCTGTTCTAGTTTGGAGTTCTTGCTCGATGGTATACTGACGCAATATATCAGCAATATACTGTCCTAATTTACCAGATGCCTGTAAATACTTGACTGCTTGAGAAATAGAAATTGCTTGCTCGTCAATCGTGAGAAATGATACAGATTCCATGAGTTAAACACTTGGGACAACAATAAATTAAGAATACAGTAGTGAGTATCCAGAATGCAATTAGTGAGTAGTTTAGAAGTAGAATTTCCCTAGAGTAAATTCCAGTTCTTAACTCTATGAGTTCTGTATTACTCAAAGTTATATAACTTTATCAATTAATAATAGGCATAACAGCAGGAAAATTATGTGCAAAATAATAAAGATTTTATAAAATCAGTAATAAAATTCAGTAGTTGTACAAAATTAAATTCCTACATGGACATAGGGAAAAGACAAATGATTTGTGTAATTTATTCTGCCTGATCACTTAATTAAACAAATAAATTCAAGTTTTCATCCAAGTTGTAACTTAGATATCTTTTTTATTTTTATTTGAATTTTACGCCGCTAATGATAGCAAAAACCTCAGAATTTTTACTGTAGTGAGTTTATCATTCTCCAAAGTTTTGATTAATTTTACTTAACAGTTGTCACTAATCAGGAAAAAAGTATAATTTTACTAACTAAAGCGATGATTATAGCAGCGATCGCTCCAATCAAGGTATTAAAGATATTCACTACTTCATTAGTTAGCCAATTATACTTAGATTGTAAGGTAGCTCCAATGACACTTTCTAAATTAGTGGCAATAAAAGCAGCTAAAATACACCAAATAATATCCAAAGAACTGATGAGATTTACACCCCAACCTAAAATAGCGATCGCTATTGACGCTACCACACCCGCCAAAGTTCCTTCTAAACTAACTGCTCCCTCTGTTCCCCTTGCTACAGGTTGCAAAGTAGTAATTAAAAAAGTCCGCTTACCATAAGCCTTTCCCACCTCACTAGCAGTAGTATCCGATAGTTTGGTGCTAAAACTAGCTACATAACCCAACAATAACAAGGGCTTAAAACTGAGTGCTAACAATCCCACATCTATTAAACCGACACCCACAGCACAAAAAGCCGCTACTAAAGCCGAACCCCAAACATTCTCAGGACCCCTAGCACCGGAACGTTTTTCCGCTATTCCTTCAGCTTCCTTTTGTTCCATCCCGATGCGTGTCACCCCAGAACCAACCAAAAAATAGAACATCACCACCACATAACCCGGCCAGTTCAGCGTCCCCCAAATCAGGATACCCAATAACCAAGCACTGAATAAACCGCTTGGAGTTAGTAGCTTTTTAGGAGCAATAATTGCAATCAAGCAAAGGATGGTATTTAATCCTACACCCACTAACCAGGGATTAAGAGATTCTAAAAGCAACATTGGAGATTTATAGTAGTTTTGCCAGAATTTTAATACTATAGTGGAATCCTGGCAAATCCCACTTCAGACTCAATCTACTAAGCAGTCGTGCAAAATTAAATTCCTACGTGGAGTAAGGGAACAGGGAACAGGGAACAGGGAACAGGCAAATATGTTGCGTAATTAATTCTGTCCAATTACTTAAAAACCAAGTTAAATATAAATAGAATTGTGTGCAGATGGATGATCAAGAATGCACGCAAGTCTAATTTTATGAAGCCAACAATCTTTCATTTAGCCTTTCCTGTTACAGATATTACCCAAACCAAAACCTATTATGTAGATAGTTTGGGCTGTATTCCCGGCCGAGAAAGCCCCCACGCGATCATACTCAACCTTTACGGTCATCAATTAGTAGCCCATATTACCAAAGAACCCCTAACACCCCAACAGGGAATTTATCCCCGGCATTTTGGACTGATATTTACAGCTGAACAAGACTGGCAAGAATTACTACAAAGAGCGCAAAATAAACAGCTAAAATTTCGTGAACAACCCAAAAGCCGTTTTGTTGGCTCTCCTTTAGAGCATTCTACCTTTTTTTTAGAAGATCCTTTTTATAACTTAATGGAATTTAAGTATTATCGTGATCCAGAGGCAATTTTTGGGAATAGTGAAATTCAGGAAATAGGCGATCGCATTTAGGATGCCGAGAAGAGGCAGAGGAGCAGAGGAGCAAGGTGCAGGGGGGAAAAAATAAAGAATAAATTCCCTATTGCCTGTTGCCTATTGCCTGCACCGCACTGAGCGCAGTCGAAGTGTTCCCTAATGACTAATGACTAATGCCTAATGACCAACTGGCTCTTTCAAAGCCAGCACCACCACATCAAAGACACTAGAATGAGTTAACATCCAAGGGTGTAACACCACAGGGATAATTATTTCCTTCCCTACACCTAAACTAGAACTATTCGCCGGCACAATCATTAAATCGTAAGGTGTCCAGATAGAAGTAAAATTTATTTGCTTTAACATTTCCACATCTGCCTTCAAATCCTGCAAAAACGGACTATTAGGACGCATTTGCATACAACCGTCTAGCTGAGAACCATAAGCAACTACAGTTCCTTGATGTGGTGAAGAAATCGTTATAAACCGCTTAACTCTGGCTATTCCTCCCAACCTCTGCACATAATAGCGGCTGACCAGTCCCCCCATACTAAAACCAATTAAATCTAGTGGTTGTTCTGGGGCAAAATTCATATTAATATAATCAGCTACTTGTTGAGCCAACTTCTCTAAAGGTGCTGACCCATTTTTTGGCACCATATCTAAAGCATAGACTGACCAACCTTGCTCTTGTAAATTAAACGCCATTTTATTAAAGACTGCTCCTGTGTCATTAATTCCATGTACTAAAACCACAGGATGACGTTGTTTTGTACTCATAAGGATAATTTACTATTAAATATGTAATAAATATAACGAAATTGATTAACGCTCACAAAAAAAATATGACAGTTTGTTAAGTTCACAGGTTAATGTTAATCTTTATTAAGGATTCTCTCAGAATATTGCTCACAGTTACAGTAAGATTGAATAATAAAGTCTTGGTATCTATAGGTTCTTAGTGTTAACCAAAAAACTGAGAACACTGTTCCTCTAGAATTACTGCATATTGCTTAAATACCAACCCTTTGGGGTTATTGTCAAAACCAATTGGTATACAAGCTGTAATATTCTGCCGTAATAGTTAATAATTACGGTTAAATTCCCCATATTTAAAGCAGGAGAAAATCTAATGTTTGGGTTGATCAAAAAATTAATCTCTGGGATCATTGGCTTTATTACTGGTCTGTTACCTGGCAAAAAAGGTGGCGGTTACTATCTAGAACTTAAAGACGAAGAACCAACACCAACCACTGTTAAAAAAGCTGAACCCGCAACAAAACCAGCACCAACACCTACAACCACCCCCGCACCAGCAGCAAAGAAAGCTGCTAAACCAGAACCCGCACCAGCACCAGCACCAACTGAAAAGGCTTTTGCAACTAAATATCTGATTCCTTCTGCAACCACATCAGGACGGAGACGGCCAGGAGCAAATATGAACAACTTTTTAGATATGGCTAAGAACATAAAAACAGCAAGTTAGTATCAGAAGGTAGGGGGGATGAAGAGGCAGGGGAGCAGGGGGGCAGAGGTCTACTGGCAGGAACAGTAAAGCCGAACGCTGGACGGGGGGCAGAGGGGGAAAGAAGAAGTATTTCCTAATGACTAATGACTAATGACTAATGACTAATGACTTTCCCCTGTTCCCTGTTCCCTGTTCCCTAATGACTAATAACTAATTCCTTGGTGAAAATACAGCCGCTATATAGATGAAAAGCAGCATCCCAGTTAGTTTTTTCCTGACGCAGAAGAGGTATTTGAGGGGTAATGTGTGCTAACAGTTCGGTTTGATCTAGGGCTGTTTCGGCAAAAGGTGTAAAATCTGACCAAGTTTTTACTTGTGGTAACTGCTGTTTAATCCAGCTTGACAAGTGATTCCAGTTAATTGTAATGGTATTTTGTCCGTCCTGGGGAGCAGCAACTTCTAAACCTTGGGAAAACTGATAACCATGATCATACAAACGTAAAATACTCTGCCTTGTTCTTAAGTGTAAATCACAAAAGCGGGCATAGTCTTGAGTTTGGGTTTTTCGTAGAAGTTGACGACGAGCATTAACATCTACAACCTTTTCAAATATGGGTAATAGTCCCTCAACTATTGCCGTAACTTCTGACCAGTTAAAGGTTAGATGGCCTGTTTGGTTGGTTTCATTGGTGCAAATAACCTTTGGTTGGGGTTGGTTTTGGGCAAAATATTGGACTTGGTAAACTTGGAGATTTTGAATGTGAGGGAGTCCGACCCAAAAACAGGGAATACCAGCTTGTTGTAACTGTTTACCATAAAATTGCAGTTCCCCTAATTGTCCAGTTTTGTACAACCTCCAACCCCTGCTAGGTATGACCAGCCTTGCTGTATACACATCTAGCTGCATGATTTGAGCAAAATTTTTAACGACTGTAGCTTTAATCTCATTATTGAGAGGTTCGAGAATTAAAGCGCCAAATTCTTGGTTAGTTGTTTCTGTTGTAGCTTGGGCGATCGCTCTTTGTCTATCTTCCTGTTTTATCGCTTCCAGTCTTTGCAAACCTTGTCGCGCTTGGATCAAAACTTTGGGATGCGTAGTTAAAACCAACAACTGCCGATAAACCCTTTCTGCTTCCCGTCTCTTATGAGAAACCTCATGCAGTTTTCCTAAATATAATTGTACCCAAGGATTATCAGGAGATTCTTGCAGTAAAGATTGGAGTAATTTAGCAGCAGTTTGATAATCTTTTCTTTCAAATGCAGCAGCAACTTGCTCAAGCATATATATCTAGAAAAATTCTATATTAATTAATACTCTTAAGAATTAAGTAAGGGGAAAAATAATTAAACCTAATTATATTCACCTACCTAGTACAGCCATCAAGTATAAGTTAACATTATTATTATTTAAATAGCAATCAGAAAATTCTCAATCATATTTAATAAAACTCATCCAGCATACCCATACATATTTTATTCTCTAGGAATAGCTCAAAAATCCGAAATCTAGAGAAAATAAGACATAGTGATACTCAACTGACTTGATAAAAAATATGCCATATTCCAAACCAACCCTAACTTATCCAGACGCACCTAAAAGCGAGCAAGTAGAAAACTATCATGGCACGCTAGTTGCTGACCCCTACCGTAAATTAGAAGACCCCGACACCACAGAAACACAAACTTGGGTAGAAGCACAAAATCAAGTTACCTTTGCCTACTTAAATGAAATTCCCCACCGAGAGAAAATCAAACAACGCTTAACCAAACTTTGGGACTATGAAAAATATGGTGTACCTTTTAAACAAGGAGAAAGATATTTTTACTTTAAAAACGATGGACTACAAAACCAAAGTGTGCTGTATACATTAGAAACCTTAGATAGCACACCTAGAGTATTAATAGACCCTAATAAACTATCAACAGATGGCACAATAGCCCTATCAGGAATTGCTATTAGTGAAAATGGTAAACTTTTAGCTTATGGTTTATCTAGTTCCGGTTCTGACTGGCAAGAGTGGAAAGTGCGAGAAATCGAAACAGGAGAAGACGTACCAGATTATATTCAATGGGTAAAATTTTCCGGTGCATCTTGGACAAAAGACCATCAAGGCTTTTTCTATAGTCGCTATGATGAACCAAACGAAAAAACCAAATTAGAAGACGTTAATTATTTCCAAAAACTTTATTACCATAGATTAGGAACACCCCAAACAGAAGACATTTTAATTTATCATCGTCCTGACCAAAAAGAATGGGGTTTTGATGGTAGCGTTACCGAAGATGGTAAATATTTAATCATTTCCGTTTGGTTAGGAACAGACAGACGCAACTTAGTTTTTTACAAAGATTTAACCAACCCCGAATCACCAGTAATAGAACTGATAAAAGAATTTGAAGCAGCTTACAGTTTTATTGAAAATGATGATAGTATTTTCTATTTCCGCACAGACTTAAATGCACCCAGAGGTCGAGTAATTGCCATTGATATCAATAAACCAGAACCAGAAAGCTGGCGAGAAATCATTCCTCAAGTAGCAGAAACATTAGAAGGAGTAGGAGTTTTAAACAATCAATTTGTAGCTGAATATCTCCAAAATGCCCACAGTCAAGTTAAAATATTTGATTTACAAGGGAACTTTATTAGAGAAGTAGAATTACCGGGTTTAGGTTCTGTCGGTGGTTTTGGTGGTAAACGGGAAGATACAGAAACATTTTATAACTTTACCAGCTTTACCGCCCCCGGAACAATTTACCGTTATGACATGGTGACAGGGAAAAGTGAAATCTTCCGTCAACCCCAAGTTGATTTTAACCCAGAAGACTACGAAACCAAACAAATCTTTTATCAAAGCAAAGACGGAACAAAAGTTCCCATGTTTATCACTCACAAAAAAGGAATTAAATTAGACAGTAACAACCCGACCTATTTATATGGATATGGTGGGTTTAATGCCTCATTAACTCCGAGTTTTTCTGTGAGTATGTTAATTTGGATGGAAATGGGAGGAATTTACGCTTTACCTAATATTCGCGGAGGGGGTGAATATGGGGAAGAATGGCATCAAGCCGGCATGAAAGACAAAAAGCAAAACGTTTTTGATGATTTTATTGCAGCCGCCGAATGGTTAATAGATAATAATTACACCAAACCCGAAAAATTAGCCATTGGTGGAGGAAGTAACGGCGGTTTATTAGTGGGTGCTTGTATGACCCAAAGACCAGAATTATTTGGTGCAGCATTACCCGCAGTAGGAGTAATGGATATGTTGCGCTTTCATAAATTTACCATTGGTTGGGCTTGGGCTGCTGAATATGGTTGTGCCGAAAACCCAGAAGAATTTCCCGCACTTTATAGTTATTCCCCATTGCACAATTTAAAACCCGGAACAAGTTACCCAGCAACTTTAATTACTACCGCCGACCATGATGATAGGGTAGTTCCTGCCCATAGTTTTAAATTTGCAGCCGCTTTACAAGAAGCACACCAAGGAGATGCACCAGTATTAATTAGAATTGAAACCAAAGCCGGACACGGTGCCGGCAAACCCACAACCAAAATCATCGAAGAAGCCGCCGATAAATGGGCGTTTTTAGTCCGTACTTTAGGCGTAGAAATCTAGATTTTATGTAGGGACATGGCAGTGCCATGTCCTCTTCTGGGTTATGAAAAATATGTATTTTTGACATTTTGTTGATGCACGGTTTAAAACTGTAAATTTACGATTTAATTGTATAATTAAAACTAAATGATAACTATGTAAAAAAATGGCTGCTAAAGACTTGTATCATGATGCTGTAAAACAGGCACTTTTAAAAGATGAGTGGGCAATTGTAGCAGACCCGCTTAAAATTAAAATAGGGCGTATAAAGTTAGAGATTGACTTGGCGGCAGATAGAGTTGTAGCGGCAGATAAAGCAGGGCAAAAAATCGCAGTTGAAATTAAAAGCTTCCTTAGTTCTTCTGTTATTACTGACTTTCATGCTGCATTAGGACAATTTTTAAATTATCGCTTGGCTTTACAAATGACTGAACCAGATAGAATATTATATTTAGCAGTTCCTTTAGATACGTTTAATCTATCTTTTCATGAAACATTAATTCAAGAGGCTATTAAAATTTATCAAGTCAAAATAATCGTATATAACCAATCTGAGGAGGTAATTACAGAATGGATAGATTAGAAAAATATCGGCAAATTATCCAAAAGTTTTTAACTGATTTGGCATCTGAGGAGAATCCAAAGCCAGATTATAAAACTCAATTAGTAATTGATAAAGAACATGATCATTATTTGCTTTTAGATGTTGGTTGGCAAGGACTCAATCGCATTCATGACTGTTTTTTACATCTAGATATTATAGATGGTAAAATTTGGATTCAAGATAATATGACAGAAAGAGATATTGCACAGGAATTAGTAAATTTAGGTGTACTAAAAGAGGATATTGTGCTGGGTTTACATCCACCCTACAAGCGACCATATACGGGGTATGGAGTAGCCTAAGAAGGTGGACAAATTAAGTAAATGTATTATAATGTAATTGTATACATTATAAAATGAAGGTTGTAAAAGTACGTATGCTTGAACCTACCACCCCAACAGATACCACAGTTAACCGTGAAGCAGTTAATCGTGAAGTGGTTAAAATAATACTTCAGGAATTTCTAAAAAGTAATGGATTAAATGTTTTAGCTATTAAGGGAAGATGGGGAGTTGGGAAGACTCATCTAGTCAAAGAAGTTTTAGAAAAAAGTCAGAATCAACAAGAATATTATTATGCTTCTTTATTTGGTATTGGTGCTATTGAGCAATTGAAATCACAACTTTTAAATAGTAAAAATCCTTCTATAATAAATCAACAAGAAAGTATAATTTCAGAAAGTTTCATCTTGGGATTGGAGAAAACAATTAAACGTGAATATGATAATTATAATTATTGGATAAAATTCAAAGATATCTATTATTCTTATATTTTTAAGGAAATAACGAAAGGAATATCAGCTTTACTCAAATTTTTTACAAACATCGTAACTCATTATCGAGATCGACTAGATAGAGTTCCAAAAACTCAAGATATACACTTAGGAGGGTTAACTGTTCCATTAGCAGGTGTAGTGATATCATTAGCAGGTGATGGATTACTTTATTGGCTTTTTAATCAAATTAAAAGAGGTTCTATTATATGTATTGATGATCTTGAGAGGAAGTCTGAGGGATTTAAGTTAGATGAGTTACTAGGGTTAATTGAGTATTTAGTTCAAAAGCTAGAATGTAAAGTTATACTAATTTATAACGAAGAATTTTTAAATGAAAACAAAGATTCAAAAGAATCTTTAGAGACATATCGAGAAAAAGTTATTGATATCGAAATTGAAATGAATCCTACCGTAGAAGAAAGTCTAGATATTGTTTTTGAAAATCGGAATGATTTTTATATACCTACCATTAAAGAAGTAATATTAGCCACTGAAACTAATAATATTCGTGTTATTCAAAAGATTCTGTTTTATATTAATAAAATTAATGAATCTAATGAAAGTAATCAATCAATATCAAACTGGGAAGCAGGTGTAAGGGAACAAATTATCAAACATATAACTATTTTTGCTTTAGCAAAACTTGATAAGAAATTTCATGATAAATTTAAACTTAGAATAGAAGACATCTTGTCAAATATTCACTATTCATTATCTAATTATGATAAAAATAAAGATAAGGGAGACTCGCAACAAACAATAGAAGAAACCCTATTTAATCTAGGTTACATACCTCTAAAAATCAATGAACAATTAATTAAACTTGTTGACCAATTTTTATTTGACGAAAATGAGTTTATTATAGAAGGAAATAAGCTGAACGAAAGAGAAAAAAATAACTCAATCATTAATATGTTTAACCATCTTTGGAAGCCGTTCTATAATTCTTTTGGAGATTCTGAACAAGAACTAGCTCAGACAATAACGAATTTTCTTGAAGAATATAATCTTTATTTAAGTCCACGCGAGTTTGAATCATTGGAAAAACTAGCATTAGCTATTGAAAGTCTCAATATTTCTCAATACGAGTATTCTTTTTTAAAATATTATCTTGAAAATGAACCTCATTATTTCTATAATTCTGAGTTTCCTTTAGCAAATAAGTTGCATAAATATCCAGATTTAGAAGAAGAATTACAAAAACTAAAGAAAGAATATAAACAAAAATTGAATATTACTACCGCTTTGGGTCGAATGATGAATGAAAAATATCACGTACACTTGTCTTGTCCCCTAGAAATTGAATTTTTAAATGAATGTACTATTGATGATTATTATCAATGGCTTAAGAAAGGTCATAATGATTTAACTACAATGATTTATTATTGTAGAGATAATTTTAATACAAAAGATTCATTAAATATAAATATAAGAAAAGCTATTATAAAATTAGCTGGAGAAAGCAAGCTCAATAAAATGAGAGCTAAATTGATATATAGTATAGATGAATAAGATTATATAGACAGTAATTTGTAGGGTGGGCATTGTACTAAAAATATCTGTAAATATAAAGAGAAATCTATGACAATGCCCACCTTATTTGCTAAGTAATATGTCCCAATATCGTCGTTCCCGTGTACCAGGGGGAACATACTTTATCACCTTAGTCACTTATAACCGGATTCCTCTTTTCTCTGAGTCAGAAAATGTATCTCTTTTACGCACTGCTATTAGTCAGACTCGGACAGAAAGACCTTTTGAAATTACCGCAGCTGTGGTTTTACCTGATCATATTCATTTTCTTTGGACTTTACCACCGGATGATGCTGATTATTCACAGCGAGTTTCACGGTTAAAAGTTTTGTTTACACGTTCTTTTCAAGGGAAACAGTCTTTACCTGTCAATATTTCTGCTTCTCGTCGCAAGCATCGAGAAAGTAACATTTGGCAGCGCCGATTTTGGGAACATACTATCCAAGACGAGAATGATTTACAAATACATTTAGATTATATTCATTATAATCCGGTTAAACATGGGTTGGTATCTTGTCCTCATTTGTGGAAGTATTCTAGTTTTCATCGTTGGGTAGAAAAGGATAAATATCAGGTAAGCTGGGGTTGTTGCTGCGATGGAAGACAAAGTTTAGCCCCAGATTTTGCGGGGGTTTTATTTGGTGAATCATGATGTGGTGGGCATTGCTTTTTATTTTCTCGGTTTTTCTGCAATTTTATGGTGCAATGCCCACCCTACAACAGCAAATGGTGAATAATAATGTGGTGGGCATTTATTTTCTCGGTTTTTTTGCAATTTTATCGTGCAATTCCCACCCTACAATATCAAATGGTGAATCATGATGTGGTGGGCATTGCTGTTTATTTTCTCGGTTTTTTTGCAATTTTATCGTGCAATGCCCACCCTACAATATATTTGCGTGAGGCAAAAAAGAATTAACTAAAAAACTTTTCTACACATCTGATGAAAATTTCTACACCCATTGGTAGGACGGTTTCATCAAAGTCGAAGCGGGGGTGATGGTGGGGATAATCTAACTTTTTCTCGGCGTTGGCTGAACCTAAAAAGAAATAACAACCGGGGATTTCTTGCAGGAAAAATGACATATCTTCACCGCCCATTGTTTGACATTCTGGAACTATTCCCAAGGGGGTTTCTATGACTTCGGCGGCGACGGAACGCACTAACTCGGCTATGTTTGGATCATTGATGACTGGGGGATAATAATGAACATGATTAAATTCATATTTTGCGCCGTGACTTTGACATATTCCGGCGATAATTTGTTCTATTCTTTGTTTAAAAAAGTCGGCATAATCGGGATTAAAATATCTAATTGTGCCACTCATTCTGGCTGTGTCAGCGATGACATTTCTAGCGGTGCCGGCGTGTAATTCTCCAACGGTGACGACGGCTGATTCTATGGGGTTAACGTTACGAGAAACGATGGTTTGTAAGGCGTTGACGATTTGGGCAGCTACGACGACAGAATCAATTGTTTGATGAGGTATTGCCCCATGTCCACCTTTACCTAAGATTGTACAATCAAAACATTCGACTGCGGCCATTAATGCCCCGGTACGCACTCCGATAGTTCCCAAGGGAAGGTTATTCCAAATATGTAAACCAATGATGGCGTTAACGTCGGGATTTTTTAAAACTCCGGCTTCTATCATCGGTTTTGCACCTCCGGGTCCTTCTTCGGCTGGCTGGAAAATAATTTTTACTGTGCCGGTGAGGTGTTGACGATTTTGCTGTAAATAGTATGCTGTACCTAATGCGATCGCTATATGTCCATCATGTCCACAGGCGTGCATTATCCCCGGATGTTGGGAACAATAGGGAACTTCGTTTAATTCTTGTATTGGTAAGGCATCCATATCCGCACGAATGCCTAAAACTTTTTCTGTTCCTGATTTTTCACCTTTAATAATAGCAACAATGCCCGTTTTCGCTATTCCTGTTTGATGTTCAATTCCCCATGTTTGCAGTTTTTGGGCTATAAATTCAGCAGTTAAATTTTCTTGAAAACCTAATTCTGGTTTTTGGTGAATACTTCTACGCCATTCTACTAACTGCGGTTGTAAGGCACGAATTTCTAAGCGTACCTGTGCTAGTTGGAGTGAGGAAGGATGAGGAAAGGTAGAAACCATTTTAATTAAAATTTAATTTCTATTGTTTTGAAGGTTGCGGGATGCAAAGGAAAGAATTAATTCCTAATGAATATTTCCAAATCTAAATTAGCTGCTATTTGAGCCAATTTATCTAAATCATGGGGATTTTCTAAATAGGGGATACAACCCAATACAGGAAGATGTGTAAAGGAGGAAATTAATTCTGGTGGGGTTAAATCAGCAATTTCCGCTTCTGTGCGGGGTTGGGTACAATTTAACACAATTCCTAATAGGTTGGTTTTTGTTTGTCTAGCTAATGCGACATTAGCCACGGTATGAGCGATCGCACCTAATCTCACCGGTACTACTAATATAGTAGGTAGTCGCCATTCTCCTGCCAAATCAGCCACGGTTAACTCGTCGGTAACAGGTGAACCCAAACCCCCTAAAGATTCCACGATCACAAAATCTTTTTGTTGTTGTAGTTTTTGTAAGCTTTGCCAAACTATCCCTAAATCTATCACCCGATTTTCTCTAGCCGCAGCTATCGGAGGGGCTAAGGGCGCTTGAAAATACAAAGGATTAATTTCTTCGGCTGTTTGATCTAGTTTAAACAATTTTTGGTAAGTTTCTTTATCACCTATTCCTGATTGAATAGGTTTCATCAGTCCTAAGCGAGTTTGAGGATAATATTTTAACCAGTAGGCCGCCAACGCTGTGGTTAATACAGTCTTACCAGCATCGGTGTCTGTTCCGGCAATTAGTAATGTTTTCAACAAGTTCACCTCAGTTAATTATTTACTTCTCTAAATCGCGTGATTCTAAGTTGGTGCAGCAAACCTGTGAACCCTCTCCCCTGCTCCCTGCTCCCTGCTCCCCTGCCTCAATGTACAATTTAAAGGTATAACAGCTTAATTATTGTCGTCGGTTGGTGGTGCAATAATCACACCATTAGATGGTTGATTTTCACCTTCTATGGGAGTGGGTGTAAGTGTAGGTGAAACGGTTTCGGTAGGTTGGGGTGTAAGTGTTTCCGTGGGGGTGGGTGAGTCTGTAGGTGAAGGTTGAATGGCATCTGCTAAAGTCGCATTCAATGTATATTCACTTGCTGCTACGCCTAGCGACAAACTTAGTTGAATGATATATCTACCAGAACTGGGTAAAACTCCTTCATAAGTTGTTACTCCTGGAGAACTACCATCAATAGCTTCACCATTGGGTGCTAACACCTTCAGCGTCACACCACCAAATTGTACTAAAGAGACATTTAATTTTTGTCCCGCTTCACCACTAAAACCATATTGAATAATTTGATTTTCTTTGATCGTATCTTCTACTTTAGCGGTGTTTAACTGATCAAAAATTAAGCGTTTGTTAAAGACAGCCGGTTCAATAGGTGCGGTTGTGGGTGTTTCTGTCGGTGTGGGTGTGGGTGTTTCTGTAATTTCCGGGATAATGGGGGAAGGGAAAGTTTGGGGTGTATTTGTTGCTTCTGGGGTGGGTTTATTTTGCGATCGCACATAATTTACCAATGACCAAGAACCCACACCTGCTAAAATCACCACAGCCGCACCAATAGCCCCAATTACCAAGGGGTTATCTAATATAGAACTTTCCGCCGGTGGAGGAGTAACCTGTTCTGGTGCTTGTGTTTTCGAGGAAACTGGTTCGGGGCGATGTCCTACCGCCACAGTTTGCACAGATGAGAGTAAAGAATTAGTTGCATCTGGTTGATTTAAAGCTTGCAGCGCTTGGGCTACTTCTGCCGTACTTTGAAAGCGATCGCTTGGTACATAGCTTAACATTCGCTGCAAAATTTGAGCAAAACCCGGACTCAAACTTGCCCACTGTTGCCAATTCCAAGTTAACTTAGTCTCATCAAATAATTCTGCTGGTTCTTTACCCGTCAGCAAAACTAATGCCGTCGCCGCCAGCGCATACAAATCACTACTAGGATAAGCCCTTCCCGTTTGCATCTGTTCACTAGGAGCATAACCCAGCTTACCCACAGTTGTAGCTGGAGTAGTGCTGGTAGATTGTAATCTTGTCGCTAATTCCTTGACTACGCCGAAATCAATTAATACAGGTAAACCATCACTTTGACGCAGGATCACATTTTCTGGGGAAATATCCCGGTGAATAATTCCTTGTTTGTGGATATGGTCTAAAACTGGTAATAAAGAGCGAATTAATTGTATAACTTCTGCTTCCGACAAAGTTTGATTAACTGCTTGGCGTTCTAATAACAAAGTTCTATAGGTTTTACCCGCCACATAATCCACCACTAAAAACAAGCGTTGATCCTGAGCAAACTTTTCCCGGAACTTGGGGATTTGTAAATGCTCAATTTGATACAAAGTCGCCGCTTCTCGCTCAAACAGTTCCTGCGCCTTCTCCCCAGCATAAGCCCCGGATGTAAGAATTAGCTCCTTAATAGCACAAAGCTCATTAAACCGTCGTTGATCCTCCGCTAGATAAGTTCTACCAAATCCCCCTTGTCCAAGAACTTGAATAATTCGATAACGATTTTGTAAGATAGTGCCGCTTGTAATTGGTGGTTGCATAATCAATATATTAAGCTGCTATATTAACTAGATTTTCAGGTCAAGTCATGAATAAAGTATAAATGTTTCAATATTAGTAGAAAAATTATCCCTAAAGTAAATTTCCCATACTTCCTAATTTTCCCATATCTAAATCTACCCACCTCTCGAAAGTTGACGCTATAATCAGGGGTGATGTGCCAAAAAAAGACTAACAGCCAGTTTAAAGGCTGTTACTTTAGACTAAACGGAACACCTAAAGTCAAACATCTGTTTACCTGATTCACAAAGTGATTAAAAACTCAAATACGTAAAGTTGAATTTTATAATTTCAAAATTAGCCGAAAATATCATAAAATAGTGAGTTGCACATTCAGTGCTAAATTAAGGGTCTTCTACTGTTGGAAAACTGCCAAAACTATTACTTTAGCTGAGGAGAATTTCCTCTCCTTGCTCAAAGCAACAGGCAGAATCATTCATCTACCATACAAACTTCTCCGAAATTTGGGCGGATTAGCCACCCAAAACCAGTAAATATCAGGCTTTTGATTAGCCTAGATGTGATTAAAATCTCAGTGGCTTGTGTTCTACCAAGATCAGGAAATTAACGAATTTTAATTCTATGGAAGATTCCTTAAAGTTTGTGTGAAAGTTCAAAAAACTTACGGATGTTTCATCAACCTCCTTTGGTTAAATCTGCTCAATCTCTGAAGACAATATTGCCATGAATGCACTTCAAGGATCTGCTGTGCTAAGTTCTACCACCATACAATTACAGCCATCTACAATAGGACTGCCAGAAAATAATCGTCTGCGGTTGTTTTCCGGTTCTGCTAATGTACAACTGTCTCAGGAAGTCGCTCGTTATCTGGGGATGGACTTGGGGCCAATGATTCGTAAAAGATTCGCGGATGGAGAAATTTACATTCAAATCCAAGAATCAATCCGGGGTTGCGATGTTTATTTAATTCAGCCTACTTGTCAGCCAGTTAATGATCATTTAATGGAATTACTGATCATGATTGATGCTTGTCGTCGCGCTTCCGCCCGACAAATTACCGCCGTAATTCCTTATTATGGTTACGCTCGTGCTGACAGAAAAACCGCCGGACGGGAATCAATCACAGCCAAATTGGTTGCTAACCTGATTACTCAAGCAGGGGCTAATCGTGTGTTAGCGATGGATTTACACTCAGCCCAAATTCAGGGATATTTTGATATACCTTTTGATCATGTTTACGGTTCACCAGTAGTTTTTGATTATCTGGAAAGTAAAAAACTACATGATATTGTAGTTGTTTCTCCTGATGTGGGTGGTGTAGCACGAGCTAGAGCATTTGCCAAAAAATTAAATGATGCACCATTGGCAATTATTGATAAACGCCGTCAAAGCCATAATGTGGCTGAAGTTTTAAATGTCATCGGTGATGTTAAAGGCAAAACGGCGGTTTTAGTAGATGACATGATTGATACTGGTGGGACAATTGCCGAAGGGGCTAGATTACTCCGAGCAGAAGGCGCGAGACAAGTTTATGCTTGTGCTACTCATGCCGTATTCTCTCCCCCTGCAATTGAAAGATTGTCTAGTGGTTTATTGGAAGAAGTCATTGTTACAAATACTATCCCCATTGCAGAAAATAAGCGTTTTCCTCAATTGGTGGTGCTGTCGGTAGCTAATTTGTTAGGTGAGACTATCTGGCGGATTCATGAAGATAGTTCTGTAAGTAGTATGTTTCGGTAATACTTCTGATAGTTAAGTTTTATTAACTAACCGTGTTTGCTGAAGCGATGGCGAAACGCCCACCGTAGGTGATGGCGGTTTCCTCTCATTTCACATAAAAAACGGGTAATAGGAGGTATAATTAAAAACCTATTACCCATTACCCATAATCAATTACCAAGCACCAATTTATAATCTGTTTGGCTGTTCGGTGGTAATTGCATTTGCTTGTGTACTGACAACTTTTGTAGCTTGCAATATGGGAGTATTAGCCACGGAATTGTTAGCTAAAGTAAAGAGGGGATTGGATAAAATGCCAGCAATAGAAGTGGCGATTAAAGTTGTAATCAAACCCACTTGTAAAGGTCTAAAACCTGGTAAATTCCAATTGATGGCGGGGTAATTCTTCACTACCTCAGACATTTCTTGAGGTTCTTTAACTACCATCATTTTCACTACACGAATATAGTAATAGATGGAAACAACGCTAGTAACTAACCCCAATAAAACTAACCAATACAGGCCAGCTTGCCAACCAGCCCAGAACAGGTAAATTTTCCCAAAAAATCCAGCCAGGGGAGGAATACCGCCTAAAGATAACAAGGAGATACTCAAACCTAGTGTTAAGAGTGGATCTTTTTGGTATAAACCTGAGTATTCGGTAATTTGGTCTGTACCAGTGCGGAGAGAGAAGAGAATCACACAGGTAAAACCGCACAGGTTCATAAACAAGTAAACCAACAGATAAAATATCATACTGGCATAACCGGCATCTGTCCCAGCGATTAAGCCGATCATCACAAATCCCGCTTGAGCAATGGATGAATAAGCTAACATCCGCTTCATGCTGGTTTGGGCTAAAGCTACCACATTACCTAAAACCATGCTGAGAATAGCTAAAGCTGTGAAAACAAACTTCCATTCCTCCGCTACTAGTGGGAAGACAGTTGTTAACAGACGAATAGCTAAAGCAAAACCGGCAGCTTTAGAACCCACGGATAAAAAGGCGATAACTGGAGTGGGTGCGCCTTCATATACGTCTGGTGTCCATTGGTGGAAAGGTGCAGCAGATATTTTAAAACCAATACCCGCAATCACGAAAACTAAAGCAATGACTAAACCGAGAGATTGACCAACATTAGCTGAAGCAATACCTTGAGCGATCGCACCTAGTTCCGTTTGTCCACCAGATAAACCATACAACAGGGATACACCGTATAAAAAGACGGCGGTACTAGAAGCCCCAATTAACAGGTATTTTAACGCCGCTTCATTAGAACGGGGGTCGCGCTTGGTGTAACCTGTCAATAAATATGAAGAAATACTCAATGTTTCTAGGGAGATGAACACCATCACTAACTCACTAGCCCCAGAAACAAACATTCCTCCCAAGGTAGCTGTTAATAAAATCGCAATGAATTCCGCTAAAGCAGTACCACTCTGCTCAACATAGCGGATAGACATTAAGACTGTCACCACAGCAGACAGGGCAATTATTCCCCGAAAGATAATACTAAGATCATCACCATTAAAACCACCGTTAAAACCGATGGGATTAGTAGCATCCCATTGAAAGTATAGAGCGACAACCGCAGCTAACAAACCTGCGATCGCTAGATATCCAATCCAGCGCGAAGATTTCCGCCCCAAAATCAAATCAACAATCAAAACTCCTACCAGAGTCAGAATCACTATTCCCTCTGGCAAAATCGTTCCCGCATTTAACTGGGATGCAAGATTAGCAAAATCCATGAGATGTACAAGTTTTGGCGATTAGATATTCAGGCTAACTCAGATCATTCTATCTATTCTTCTTGACCAAAATTGCATTTATTTGTGCATCTTCCTCAGTTGAGGTTTCCATTTCTACAAAGCCAAAGCCTCGTACTCGTCCAGTTTCCCGATTTGTGGGTAACTGTACATATTTAACAGCACCATTGAAACAGAGATGCTTACTCGGACAGCCGCTTGCAATTATTACTAACCACAAGATCCGTATCGCCGAACTTTCTTCTCTATGACCGTACTTTAACACAATCTTTCAACCCTTTAGGCTAAAAATGGCTAATTATACTCAATTTAGAGATTTTAAGCAGTTGTGCAAAATTAATTTCCTACCTGGGAACACTTCGACTGCATTCAGTGCGATGCATGGAAATATATTGTGTAATTAATTCTGTCTAATCACTTAGAAAAGACCGAAAAATAAATGATCCAATTTGTACTTCTGTAGGGTGCGTTCCCTAACGCACCTTAGCTTTGGTTGACCACTACACAAAAAGGATCTTTCTTTAGTTGGAACTCTCTTAAGAAGCCGGTGGGGTAGAAAAAGCTGCTAGTGCAACAAGTCAAAACTAGAAAAAGCTTGTCTAATAACCCTTTCAGACTTTTGAGGCTGGGTGGTTATTTCCACCATGCTGCACTAGTGCAAGAAGGCAGGAGGTAAGAAAGTTAATTTAACTGGATTTTAATAGAGTTTTGTTGGATAGTTATTTCTGCCACGCTGCACTAGTTTAATTTTCTGAGCTTCATCAGAAATTTTTTTACATATCCTGAAAGTGGAACTTAAAATTTTTCTGTTGCGTCGTCTAATCAGAAACTAGGTAAACCCTATTTGGGCATCCTAAACATTATTCAAAAATCAGGTAAAATCGGGTTCTTTATGCCATTTAAGTCTGCTTTCACTTCGTTCTGTCAAGGTGCGTTCACTGCAACAAGTTTATCTATGGTTGCAATTGTGTCCTTCCCCTCTGATGTTCTTTCTTTGACAGTTCCCATTGCCAATGTACAAGAAGAAGCTGCTTTACAACTGGAACAAGAAGCAAATCCTTCTCCCAGTTTGTTGAGTGGAACTGAGCAACCAAATCAGTTAATAGCTGGTAAAAATGACAGGAATAGACGCGGAAGACGAGGACACAACCACGATGACGATGACGATGATCATGATGACGATGACGATGATGATCATGATGACGATGACGATGATGATGATGATGATAAAAAACGCAGACGAGGACGTAAACGCCCTTATAAAGTTTTTAAAACTAAAAACTGGAATACTGTTCTAAAATGTGTACGATTAGTTAATTCTCGTAGCAATTCAATAGTGATCCAGCTTGATGTTCTGAACAAGCCAGTGACTAAATATGCCAATGCAGTCTATAGTTTATATGCCTATAGAAACAATAGTTGGGTACAAGTTTATAGCAGCACAGGTGCTAGACTAATTGAAAAAAAAGCAGGGAAATATATCTTACAACCAGAAGTCATTGATTTGAATAAATTGCAGTTGAATGGGATTAACCTTTCCAACACACAATTTAAGGTTGTTACTCAAGTTCGTTATGATTTAGATAATATACGTGACGAAAAAGTGGTATTTGAGGAGATTTGGAACTACAGTTCTATTACTCAAATTAGCAGTATCCAACAAATAAATGCGATTGGAACGACAACCACCACCACGACAACTACCACCACAACCACAAATAACAATCAAAACAACAACACATCAAGTAACGCAGAACAATCAGTTACACTTGTTAATGGTTTCCGTATTACTTATTTAGGTGTTAGCTATAGTGGTAATAATTCTACTTGGCGTTATTATGTGGAAGAATTACCCAGAGCCAAAGATTTGAGTAATTGGGTGCTAGGAATACCCAGCTGTGCTAGAGTAGTCCAAGCAACTCCTAAAGGTGAGTTTGTCAATCTTGATCCCAATGCCAGAATTAGAGGGATAAAATGGCAACCAGGGGGCGGTTTCCGCAAGGGTGAATTTTCCGTTACTTTAGATAGAAGATATGCGGCAGGCAGCGTTGATGTAGCTGCAAAAGGTCCTGATGTGGCTAGAGGAGTTCTAGTTGGTGCAAGTTGTAATACTTTATAAACGTTAATTTTCGCAAATTTACGGTCAATTGCCCCGAAAAATCTCTAATAATCAAGCCAGTGAAGATAGTTCGAGGCGAGAAAATTGACTCAAGAACGTGCATACTGGTTAGCCTGGTCACAAATTCCCGGAGTGGGGCCAGTGTTACTACAAAGATTACACCAACACTTTGGTAGTTTGGAAGCGGCTTGGCTTGCCAGTTCTGCACAGTTGCGACAAGTAGAGGGATTGGGGTATAAAATATTGGAGAAAGTGGTGCAAGAGCGATCGCGTCTCCAACCCCAACAATTACTAATCGAACACCAGCAAAAAAATCCTCATTTTTGGACTCCCGCAGATCCAGAATATCCCCACCTACTCAAAGAAACTCCCAGTCCTCCCCCAATTTTGTACTATCGGGGACAAATAGATTTACAGGAAAATTTAGGGCAAAAACCCCTAGTGGGAATCGTCGGCACCCGTCAACCTTCTGAATATGGTTTAAAATGGACCCGTCAAATTAGTACAGCTTTAGCCAAAAACGGTTTTACAGTAGTTTCGGGAATGGCTGAAGGAATTGATACAGAAAGCCATCAAGCAGCAATGAAAGCTGGAGGAAGAACAATTGCTGTTTTAGGAACAGGAGTAGATGTAATTTATCCCCAGAAAAACTTAGATTTATATAAACAAATTCTAAATTCTGGTTTTGTAGTTAGTGAATATCCTGCTAGAACTCCACCTAATCGCTTACATTTCCCCCGCAGAAATCGCATTATTGCCGGTTTAAGTCGTGCAGTTTTAGTTATGGAAGCACCACTAAAATCGGGGGCTTTAATTACTGCGGATTTTGCTAACGAATTTGGCCGAGATGTTTATGCTTTACCCGGTAGATTAGATGACCAACCCTCTCAAGGTTGTTTAAAATTAATTAGTCAAGGTGCGACTTTAATTAGTCCAGAATTGAGCGAGTTATTAAAAATGCTGGGTGCTATTCCTCAATTAGATATAGATATTAAAGATATAAAATTAAATCCTACACCTGCACCTACTCCCAATTTACCGCCAGAATTACAACAAGTATTCAATATTTTAACTATTGATGCTTTATCTTTTGATGTGATTGTGCAAAAAACTGGCATGGATGCCGGCTTAGTTTCTAGTAATTTACTGCAATTAGAATTACTCGGTTTAGTTTCCCAACTTCCGGGAATGCGTTATCAGAAAACTATCTGAAAAAAAACACATCAGAATTTATTCTGATGCTCATATATTAAGTAATGTAAAGCTTATTAATTGTCATGCTTTTTACTTAAAAAATACGAATTCAATCCTAAGTTGATAAATAATTCAAAACTAAATTTTCAATTTCTAACTTCCTTGATATTCCATGCCGTTGGCTTCTGCGTAGCGGTGCATAAATCGCATAAATCTATCTAATTGTTCATCAGTATCAACTTCAAATTTACATTCTACCCGTTTCAATTCATCTCCTTCTGCACCTGCAAAAATGAATTGAGTAGAAGAAGGTGTCACCCTAATTTCTCCCTCTTCATCGGTTAAGAGTAGGGAATTCAAGGAATTTTTAGTAAAGCTGTTTAATCCTGATATTGCTTGTAATTGTTCAAACATCAGAACAACAAGACGTTTACCTGTTGCTTTTTCTCTTCTTAAACTCACGTTACTAAGTTCTTCAAAAACTCCAGCGAAAAATTGAATTGAAGGGGTAGAATTTACCATGATAGATTTTAAAATCCAAATTTATTACAAGCGAAAATCCAAAATTCCTCAACCTTCTATTGTGGTGGGTAATATTGGGGATTCATTCCTGGGGCTGGATAAGTACCCATAGGCATGGTGTTGACTGTCCCTCCTGGTATAACTGGGTTGATGATTGGTGGCTGGATCATTGGTTGCATACCTGGCTGGATCATCGGTTGCACAGGTACAGCTTGCATTGGTGGTTGATAGCTAGTTAATGGAGGATTATTATTAACTTGATTAACTTGGTTAACTGGGTTAACTTGGTTAATTTGGTTAACTGGGTTAACTGGTGTACTAGGTGTAACTGCAACCTTGCTGAAATGCTGATAAGCAGCACGAGAAATAGAACTAATCAGTTTTTCGGCACTGGGGTCATTTTTGGGGCGTTGTACCATGATAGCTGCAATGTAACGCTTTCCGGTGGGGATATCTATTAAGCCGGCATCACCCAACATTGTGCCGATATCACCGGTTTTATGATAGGCTTTTGCACCTGTTTCTAGGCCGGAAGGTAGAAGGGTATCTCTTTCTGTGCGGCGCATAATGTCTAACATGAGATCGCGCGATCGCATACTCAAAAAGTTTCCCTGATTCACCATTGCCATTAAGTTGCCTAATTCTTGGGGGCTGGTGGTGTTTGTGCCGGCTAAATCTGGTAGTTTATTCCGCATAGCTGTATTGGCTAATCCCCAAGTGCGGAATCGTTCATTTACTGCGTCTATGCCTCCGAGTTTGGTAATCAGCATATTTGTGGCTGTGTTGTCACTGATGGTAATCATCTTTGTGGCCACTTCTAAGGCTGTGAACTGAGTACCTACAGGTTTATACTGAAAATTCCCTGAACCACTGGCGATCGCTTCTTTTTGCATTATCAGCATTTCATCTAGCCGAATCTTCCCTGCGTCTACATCCTGGAAGAAAGCAATCAAAATCGGAATCTTAATTGTACTAGCGGCGGGAAAACTATTATTAGCATTAATATCTACATATTCACCAGTATCTAAATCTACAAAAAATACTCCTGGTGTTAACTTAGGATTAGCCGCAACCAGATTTTGCAGCGCATTTTTTAACGGTGCAATTTCTTGAGATAGAGACAATCCACCCCCAGAATTAGGATTCGACACGTTTTGAACTTGACCTAAACTACCATTGGGTGCTGTTGGTACTTTAACAAGGCGGTTAGCAGGGTCGAAGATTGACAATAAAGTGCCGACTATTGCTCCCATCCCCACACCAACTATCAACAACCTTAAGGCGTATAACAAGGTTCTGGCCATAGGCTTGAGCCGAGTTTTGCGTGATGGTCGTTTGTCTATTTTGGCCATTCCTGATTTTGGAACTCTTACTGTCTTCACTTTGGCCAAACTGCTTTGGGGTGGTGCTACTCTACCTTTGGCGGGTATGGTTTTCACCATTTGGGGTACAACTACCTTAGTCCGAGACTTGCGCCCCCCAGTTGGAATGGTGGGAGGGCTGATATTATTTAGCCGAGTGATGACCACAGGTGATGCTGCGGTTGCACTTGCAGGCTGATTTTTGGTTCTCTTGGGTGTTGTTTTTGGCACTTGACGCTGACGACGACGCTGTACAGGCTGACGACGTGAGACAGTTATTAGTTTGTCACTTGATTCTGACACCGCTACTCCTTGTTACCCACTGGAATTTAGTTCTGATCAATGTTCGACCCAAAATTAATTGTTTAAGCACCTTGATACTCAGATCACCTAATTGGGACTAAGTAGCATTTTTGTGTTTAGTGTAAGTCATCTTGATGTTTTTGGTAAATGATCGTTTCCAGATTAATTAAAACTTTTCTGACTGATTTTGATTTTTAATTGCCCATTCTACTTGTCGGAGCATCCCACGCAGCATTGCTACTTCTTGAGTTTGCAGGTGAGTGCGATGATAAATTTGGCGAATTTTTTCCATCCGACTGCTCGCAGTATGGGGATAAAGATAACCTATAGATAATAATAGAGATTCTAGATGCTGATAGTAGGCTTCTACAAGTTCCCAAGGTGCTAATTCTGTTGGGGGTTGTTCCTGAGTGAGAGATAGTTCAGCAGATTGTGCTAGTTCATAACAACAGATGGCTACAGATGTAGCTAGATTAAGTGAAGGATAATCTGGATTGGTAGGAATGTAAACTAGTCGTTGAGCATAATTTACTTCTTCGTTGGTTAATCCCCGGTCTTCTCTGCCAAAAATTAAGGCTGTGGGTTGTTCTGGTACTGTGGTTAACCACGGTAAGGCGGTGCGGGGATGTTCTAGAGGGACATTTAAGCTATAGTCACGGCCAATGGTGGCTATTGTCCGCACACATCCTTGTAAGGCTTCTGCTAAGGTGGCAACTATCACCGCAGATTTTAGAATTTCTTGGCCATGTACAGCCATTTTGACAGCATCATCAGCAAAGCGATCGCATTGGGGATTGACTAATACTAGATTCTGTAAGCCAAAATTTTTCATCACTCTGGCAACTGAGCCTACGTTCAAGGGCCCTGCTGGTTCTACTAAAATAATTTTTAACCCAGCCCAACCCATATTTTTTACTTCTCCTTCCCACGATTTACGGAAATAATTTTTTCTTAACTTTATATAATTTTATCTTGATTTAGAGCAGTTAAGTAGTCGTGCAAAATTAATTTCCTACGTAAAGCAAGGGAATACTTCGACTGCGCTCAGTGCGGTACAGGAAAATAAGTTGTGTAATTAATTCTGCCTAATTACTTGTCCTGAAAAACACATCATTACTTTAAGTAATTACCGCAGGGAACAAGGGAAAGTCAAAGCTCAAAAGTGATTAGGGAACAGGGAACTCTTAACACTTCGACTGCGCTCAGTGCGGTGTTCTTAACAGGGAATAGTCATTAGTCATTAGGAAATAAGGAATTACCTCTTCTTTCCCCCCTGCCCCCTGCCCCCTGCACCC